>JACDBE010000081.1 GCA_013695075.1 Acidimicrobiia bacterium | reverse complement strand
GGACGACGCCCGGTTCGCACTCCCGGCACCGGCGCGGCAGAGGTGGCCTCAACCAGGCTGGGGCACCCTCGTTGAGCCGATCCCATTCGGCGGGGAAGCGGGCCACCGAGGTATGCCGCCAAGGAGCCCAACCGTGTCCCGTGGCTCGAGCATCGGTACTGCGTCTGCGGATGACACCGCAGATATGTAGTATGATTTGCACATGGCCGGATCCGCTGAACTGATCCGTCGGGCCAGATTGGCGGCCGGGCTCACCCAACGGCAACTGGCCGAGCGCGCCGACAAGGCGGTGTCGGTGATCGGGCGGTGGGAGCGCGGTGAGGTCTTGCCCTCGTTGGAGACGGTTATTGACCTGATCAGTGCCGCCGGCTTGCGGCTCCAGGTGGGAATCGTCGACGAACTCGAACACGACCGAGGGCTGATCGCCGAGAGCCTGGCGTTGACACCGCAGCAGCGGCTGGTGCGGGTGACCAAGTTGGCCAACATGGTCCTGGCGGGGAGGGAGCGGATGGGTGGGACGCTTCGAGCCTGAGCGGATCCTGGAGGTCCTGGCGGAACACGGAGTCCAGTTCGTGGTGGTAGGGGGACTGGCGGCGGCTCTTCACGGCGTGCCCCATGTGACCTTCGACATCGACATCACCCCGGCCACCGATCGGGACAATCTCGATCGGCTGTCGGCTGCGCTGACAGACCTCGGGGCGCGGATACGTACCAGTGCTGAGCCGGCTGGGCTGGTGTTCGAGCACGATGGCACCTCGCTGGCTTCAGGACAGATCTGGAATCTGGTCACCGCACACGGCGATCTCGATCTGACGATGATGCCCAGCGGGACCGCCGGCTACCCGGAGCTGGTCGCTGACGCCGTCGAGACAAACCTGGGAGCGGTCCGGGTAGCCGTGGCGTCGCTGGAGGCGGTGATCCGATCCAAGCGTGCGGCCGATCGGCCCAAGGACCGGGCGGTCCTGCCGCTCATGGAGCAGACCCTAAAGGAGGTGCGGAGGCGGAGCCGGCCAACCAACGGCTGACTCCCGGCTCGAAGGTTCCGGGTTGCCAACGCAGACCTACGAAGAAATGACCCATAAGCCTCGTTATGTCAAGTTGATTATGTCAAGTTGATTATGTCAAGTTCATGCTGCTACCGAGGAGCCACCACCTCGATCATTGTTGGAGCGTGCCTGCGGTGACGGGTTGCCGGGTCGAGGTCAGGGGCGGGTCTGCCTCGTCTCGGCGTTGCTCGGTGATGGGGTGCACGTCGTGGCCGATGACGAACGCCCGGCCTTCGTGTAGCAGGGTGTGGATGGTGGCGGCACACAAAATCGGGTTCTCCAAGCATGTGATGCCGCCGCGGAGCCAGTGGACGATGTGATGAGCGTCACGCAGGGTCAACGCAACCGACCCGCCACGCTGGCCGGGCAACACAGCCGAGCTCCCGGAAGCTGACTGGCCGGTGCCGAACTCGGTGCGAACCGCCAACGACGCTCCCCGCCGACGGCCGATCGCGACGTCGGAGCCGGTTGTCCGGCCGGGTACTGGCCGTGGTGCGGTACCAACACACTGCCCCGCGCTTGCCCCGTCGCATCCGCTACCTTGCCGGCGATCGGATCGGATACCCGAGGAGGACAATCATGGCCCTGACCAGCACCGGATCCGCCCATTGGGAGGGCGACCTGATGAGTGGCAAGGGCACTGCCTCGCTGGAGACCAGCGGCACCGCAGGTCCGCTCGATGTCACCTGGAAGGCCCGTACCGAGGACCACGGGGGTTTGACCAGCCCCGAGGAGTTGATAGCCGCTGCCCACGCCGCGTGCTTCTCGATGGCGCTGTCGCATGGCCTGGCCCAAGCGGGGACCCCCGCCACCAGCCTCGACGCCACCGCCACCGCCACCTTTGGTCAGGTCGATGGCGAATGGCGGATCGTCTCCATGGCGCTCGACGTGGTTGGTGCCGTTCCTGGGCTCGACGAGGATGGGTTCGCCACCGCCGCCGAAGAAGCCAGGGACGGCTGTCCGGTGTCTAACGCCCTCAAGGGCAACGTAGAGATCACGGTGACCGCCCGCCTCGGTTGACCGGCCCCCAAGGCCAACAACGATCGGCCCACCGTCGACCCGGCACGCCGTGATCGCTTCTCGGCCACGAGTAGCGGCGCCAGCGCCGATGGTTCCAAGCCGGCGGTCACCGTCGCTGGCTGGCGACCAGATCCGACACAGTCCCCTTGGTGCGGATGGGTTGCTGACTGTCGACACGGAGTTGCAGCGCTGGCGTGACCAGTCCTTGGGGACACAGGGCCATCCAGCGCTGATTGGAAGTCCATCGGCACCAGACGAGCCACCGCACGGCCCCGGACCGTGACCACCAACTCCTCGCCCCGGCGCACGAGGTCGAGGTACACGCTGAGATGCTCCCGCAACTCTCTTACACCGACCTGCACAGGTCCTCCACTGAAGTGGCTGCGGACGGACGCATACTGTCACCAAATCGAGCCGGTGTTCACGCGTCTTCGGGCGGGCGGTCGCCGTGATGTGCGGAGACCGTAGTCTTGCCCGATGCCTTACCTCGTCTCGGTCAACGTCGCTCGACCGGTCCCCAACCCGTACAAGCCCTCCCGATCGACCGGGATCGACAAGCAGCCGCAACCCGGACCGGTCGAGGTACGAGCCCCCGGTCCGCAGGGCACCGGACTGGGTAGCGGGCTGGTGGGCGATCACATCGGGGATCGAGCGCATCACGGCGGTGATGATCAGGCGGTCTACGCGTTTGCCCGAGAGGACCTGGACGCCTGGCAGCTTCGGCTTGGACGCCCAATGCGCAACGGCTTCTTCGGCGAGAACCTGACCACTCGTGACCTCGACGTCAACGGTGCCCTGCTCGGCGAGCGATGGCGCATCGGCGACGAGGTGGAACTGGCGGTCACCTTTGCCCGGATCCCCTGCTCGACGTTCCGTGGCTGGGTGGGCGAGTCGCGGTGGTTGAAGACGTTCACCAAGGTGGCTCGTCCCGGCGCCTATCTCCGCGTCGTCTTCCCCGGTTTCGTAGCCGGCGGCGACCCTATCGAGGTCGTGTACCGGCCCGGTCACGACATCACCGTGTCGATGGGGTTTCGCGCCGTGACCACCGAGCCGGATTTGTTGCCCGAACTGCTCGCCGCCGACGAGTTCCTCAATGAGGAGATTCGGGACATGGTGGCCCGCAGGGCGGCCTTCACCCTGGGGTAGGGTCTGTTCCTCTGCCGAGATGGAGATTGGCCCGACTGCGGCAACCACCCGATCAGGCCAGACGGCGACCTGGTAGCGGCGTCGCCCTCGGTCCCCGCCAGATCCACCGTTCCCGAAGGGTCCACCACCACCGCCTCCCAGCGGGCGTCTCCCACCTGGGCCCGGGCCGGGTCCAGTCCGTAGGCGACCTCCATCACTGCGTCCCCGGTGTCGAACGACCGGGTCTCCGGGGCGGAGGCGACGTTGCGGAATCCGGCGGGGATCGTGGTCATCACCGTCGCGACTGATCGGCCGGCTCATGCCGCCGCGCAAGCTAGTCGGCAAGGGCGCCGCCGGAGCAGAGGTTATGCCCCTCGGACCATCCCTCGCAGACGAACTTTGAGCGATTTCCATCGCATGGCGATGGAAATCGCTCAAAGTTTGGATCAGCCGCCGGTCAGGTTGAAGGTGGCGAACGCCTGGTCGAGGGCGTCCAGGTCGGCCTCACTGACGATCTGGGCCAGGATCATCACCGTGGCCGAGCCGTCTGCGGGCACCGCCACCAGGGTGATGATGTCGGATGTGGTGCCGGCACAGTCCAACCACAGCTGGTACTTGCCGGTGAACACCGGGTCGGAGTAGTCGGTGATGCCTCCGTCGGTGCAGTCGTTGGGGAAGGACCACTCCGCCAGGGTCTCGTCGATCCCGTTGCTGGGGTCGAGGGCGATGAACAGCAGCCCCGGATCGACATACCCGTTGAGGAACCCGTCGCGGTTGCCGGCGGCGGCGATGTAGGGCACCTGGACCCCGTCGCGCTCCGCCGGGGCGGTATCACGGTCCGACCATTCCACCGGGACGTCCACCAATATGCGCCCGGTGTCGTCGGTCACCGTCTCGAACCCGCTGTAGACGGCAGGTCCGGCGGTCTCGGTGTCGACCTCCTCCTCTACCGCCTGGCCAAGGGAGAAGGCGAGGGCGATGGGTTCGGGACCGTTGATCTCGCCGCGGAGCACCTCGGAGGTGTCCCAACGCAGCACCTCGACGTTCATCGGCCGGTTGGGGCCTGCCGTCCTGATGACGTCGCAGTAATCCTTGAAGGTGCCGTCGGTGCCCAGCGGAAGCCCGTTGAGGGTGGTGATGATGTCGCCGGGCAGGATGTCGGCGTTGGCCGCCGGCGACCCTGCGGTCACCCCAGCCACCCATACCCCGGAGATCCCGATGGATTCGTCGAAAACCGCCCAGCCGTTGATGCCCAGCGCCTCGACGTCGCCCTCCATCATCTGGTCGACGACCGGCCGCGCCAGGTCGTAGGCGATGGCGTAGAACTGGGCAGTGGTGGTGGCCTGGGCGCCGCCGGCGTAGTTGATGCCCACCACCTTGCCGTCTGCCGAGATCAGCGGTCCGCCGGAGTTGCCCGGCTGGATGTTGGCGTCGTGCTCGATGGTGTGGTCGATGGAAGAGGTGCCGGTGAGATCGCCACCGGCGCGAGCCTTGGCCACGATCCCTCTGGTCAGCGTGAACTGGGGATCGCCCAGCGGGAAGCCGGCGGCGTAGATGTCGAGACCGGCGGTGATCTCACCGTCGTACCACTCCAGGAAGGGCAGCGGCTCGCTCTCGTTGATGTCGATGAGCGCCAGGTCGTTGCACTCCGACACCCCGAGCACGGTGGCGTTGTAGCTCCTGGTGGTGTCGCCGCCGACGAAGATCTCCAGCGTGGCCGCACCGGCGACGACGTGGTTGTTGGTGACGGCGAGCCCGTCGGGGCTGATGATGAACCCGCTGCCCGCCCCCGAGTTGTAGGAGAACCCCACTTCGGGATCGCGGAAGGTGCCCTGGGCGACAACCTGGATCACCGCCGGCTGGACATCCTGAAAGCTGGCGATGCCGGCAGCAGTGGTGCTGACGGGAACCGTCGTACCCGTATCCGCCACCGTGGTCGACACTGCGGCCGCTGCAACGGTGCTGTCGGCGGATTCGCCGCCCCCTCCGCACGCCGCCGCTACCACTGCCAGCGCCACAGCCACCAGCACCCGGCGCACCGTCATGAGTCGAACCATGTGCCCCCCCGTTCCCTCAATTGTTCGACACATCGCCGCCTGGAGCGGCGGAGCGATCCTACAGCCTCGCATACCTGTCCGTGCGCCGTTATCTGAAGCGCCAACCGGTGGGACCGAGCAGGGGTCGTACGATCACGGCATGCGAACCGAGCCGAGCCTGGCGACGGTGGTGGCGGCTTCGGCGGCCGTTGCCGGCACCCGGTCCCGTCGAGCCAAAGTGGCCTTCCTCGCCGACGCCCTCGCCTCCATAGACCCTGCCGATCGCCCCATCGCCGTCTCCTATCTCGCCGGCGAGCCCCGCCAGGACCGGCTCGGGGTGGGATGGGCCACCGTGGCCGCCATCGAGGTGGCGGCCGCGGGCGAGCCGACGCTGCGGCTGGGTGCCGTCGATGGAACGCTGGCATCCGTCGCCGCTGCCTCCGGTCCGGGCTCGACCGCACGGCGACGGGACCTGCTCGACGGCCTGTTCGCCGCCGCCACCGCGGACGAGCAGGAGTTCCTGAAGCGGCTGCTGATGCGCGACCTGCGCCAGGGCTCCACCGCCGGGCTGATGGCCGAGGCGGTGGCGGCGGTGTCGGCAACGCCGCTGGCGCTGGTCCGCCGGGCCGCCATGATCTCGGGTGACCTGGTGGAGGCGGCGTCGATCGCCTTCGAAGCCGGCCGGGCCGGACTGGAGGCGGTGCGGCTGCGGGTGCTGCGCCCCATCCAACCCATGCTGGCGCAGACCGCTGACACCCTCGAGGCGGCGTTCCCATCCGATCAACCGATGTCGGTGGAGGCCAAGTTGGACGGGGCCCGGATACAGGTCCATCGCCACGGCGGCCACACCCGCATCTTCACCCGCAACCTCAACGATGTCACCGACCGTCTCCCCGAGATCGTCGCCCAGGTCGATGCTCTCGCTGTTGAAGCGGTGATTCTCGACGGCGAGGCAATCGCCCTCGGCCCTACCGCCCGTCCCCTTCCCTTCCAGGCGACGATGTCCCGCTTCGGAAGCAGCGTCGACAGCGAGACGGAACGGACTCGCCGCCCGCTGGCGCCTCGCTTCTTCGACATCATCCATCTCGACGGCGAGGAACTCCTCGACCGGCCGCTGGGCGACCGCCTCGCCGCCCTCGATACCCTGCCCGGCGACCTGCTTGTCGACCGGGTGGTCACCTCCGACCTGGCCGAGGCCACCGCCTTCACCCAACAGGCCCTTGACGCTGGTCACGAGGGCGTCATGGTGAAGCGGCTCGACGCTGCCTACGAGGCCGGGATGCGAGGTGGTGCCTGGTTGAAGGTGAAGCCCGTACGCACCCTCGACCTGGTGGTGCTCGCCGTCGAGTGGGGATCGGGACGCCGTCAGGGATGGCTCTCCAACCTTCACCTCGGAGCCCGCCATCCCGACGGCGGGTTCGTCATGCTGGGCAAGACCTTCAAGGGTCTCACCGACGCCATGCTGACCTGGCAGACCGAACACCTGCTGGGGCTGGAGACCGGTCGCCGGGGCAACGTGGTGGAGGTGCGCCCCGAGCTGGTGGTGGAGATCGCCGTGGACGGGGTGCAGGCCAGTACCCGCTACCCAGGAGGGGTGGCCCTCCGCTTTGCCCGGGTGAAGGGCTACCGCCACGACAAGGACCCGGCCGAGGCCGACACCATCGACAGCGTCATCGCCCTGCTGCCCGGTTGACGCCCCAATGCGGTGGTTGGCCGTTGCGGTTGGCTCTTCGGCGGACGCCTCATCGGGGTGCGGTTGGGGCGACAGCACCAACCGGAGGAGCTGCGCTATTCGCGCAGCTCCCTAGCCGCCGGGGGTGGTGGTTGGCGGAGGTTCCACCGGCAGTGTGGTGGAGGGCGGCGGCGGGAGCGTCGGTGTCGGGAGCGGTGGCGGTGCCGGTGCCGGCGGGGGGATGATCACCGGGCGCTCCACGATGAGGATGTCGGGGGTGAGGACCTCGACCCCGGTCCTCTCCACCAGCTTGTCCGACTCGGGACGGCCCGACGCCAGATAGGCGCGGATGTGGATGACCACCTCGCCGGCGTTGGGGCCGCCGGCGATGGTGGTGGACTCGTCGTAGGGCGCAGCCACCGAGAAGCCGACGATCTGCATCCCCAGATCCCCATCCACCAAGAACATCCGCCCGTTGACATCGGCGGCGGTGGCCGCCGCACCGGCGTAGCGCAGCGGGGACGCCGACCCCGACACCGACAGGTTGGTGGCCAGAATCCCGGGCACCTGAGCCGGGTCGCCGTTGTTGACGGCGGCGTACGTCGGTTCCACCCACATCATCGCCTGAGCGGCGACCTGGTCGAAGTCACCGGTGCCGGTGATCGCCTCGAAGCTGCTGCCGTCGGCGACGCCCAGTGCCACCGACACGTTGCTCATCTGGATGGGATGGGTGGACGGACCCACCAGGTGGAATCCAACGGCCACATCGCGCATGGCCGTATTGGAAATCTGACCCCACGCCCCCTGGCCCGATGGACTGGCGAACACGGTGTCGGTTTCCGGGTTGATCACCGGGATGTCGAAGGAGGCACCGATCCTGACGGCGGTGTGCACCCCCTCGAAGGACGCCGAGTCCAGGACGAAGCCTGCTGATCGGGCCAGATGGAAACCCACGTTGTCGGGGTTCGAGGCCACCGCCCCGAACACCCAGCTCCACGTGTCCGCCTGTCCGTCAGGTCCGGGGACGATCGGTCCCACCGCGGGGCGAAAGTCGACGTTGGTGAAGACGTTGCGGACATCGGAGTCCTCGATGACGAAACCCTTGTTGTACCCGTAGAGGGTCGCGTTGTCGACCCGCAGCGGCCCCCCGGTGCGCATGTACAGGAAGTCGTAGTAGCGATCGGCGATGATGTCGGCGATGGTGACATGGTCGCCCCGGTCGATGAAGAAGGTGGGGGCCATCACCGGGACGTGTTCGTCGACGAAGAACGTCCTGGCGCTTTCGAACGACCGGTAGCCGTACTCCCCGTCGATGGCGGAGATCTCGGCGTCGGAAGGCAGTGGTTGCTGGTCGTATGACAGCCAGAAACCGCGCACCGTGGTCCCGCCAGCGAGGCGGAAGGCGGGCTGGTCGTTGTCGGTGGGGCGGATGAGGAGCTTGACCCCGGGCAGGTCGGTGCCTGGCCACGGATGAGGCCCGACGGGATCGATGGTGAGTCCCGCGGTACTCCCCACCAGAGCCACCCCGGAGGGGAGCGAGACGGTGCCGTTGAGGACGTAGCCGCCCTGGCTGCCGTCGGCGGGCACCACCACCGTTCCCCCCTGCTCGGCGGCGGCATCGATGGCGGTCTGGAAGGCGCCGGTGTTGTCAGTCCTGCCGTCGGCGATGGCCCCGAAGTCCGTCACCTCGAAGCTTGGCCCGATGATGAGCGGTGGCGGTGGGGGCGTTCTCCCCGGGATGGTGGTGACGGGAGCGGCGGAGGTCGTAGTGGTGCTGCTGGAGACGGCAGCCAACGGATCGGGGAAGTTGTCGCCACCGCTGCATCCGGCCACCACCAACACGATGCAGACGACGACCACCTGGTACCGGATCAACCGTCGCATGGCAACGACTCTAGGAAGGTGTCGTGGCGACGCCACCCGGCGCCGCTACCGGCACTCACCCGATGGGTAGCCCCAACCCGCGCCCGATGATGAGCCGCTGGATCTCCGAGGTGCCCTCGCCGATCTCGAGGATCTTGGCATCTCGGTAGAACCGGGCCACCACGCTCTCCTCGATGAACCCGGCCCCTCCGTGGACCTGGGTGGCGATCCTGGTGGCGGTCACCGCGGCCTCGGTGGCGTACAACTTGGCCATGGCGGCCGCCTGGGTGATGTTCCCGCCGGCGTCACGAACCGCCGCCGCCCGATACACCAGCAGGTGGGCGGCCTCGGCCATAACCTGCATGTCGGCGATGGGGAAGGCGACACCCTGGTTGCGCCCGATGGGACCGCCGAAGGCGTACCGCCTGTTGGCGTACTCCACGCTGGCGTCCAGGCAGGCTCGGATGAGACCGAGGGCCAGGGCGGCGATGGCGATCCGTCCCTCGTCGAGCACGGCGAGGAACTGGCGCAGCCCCCGGCCCCGCTCGCCTAGCAGGTGATCGGCGGGGACCCGGCAGCCGTCGAATACCAGGCCATGGGTGTCCGAGGCGTGCCAACCCATCTTGTGGTAGGCAGGCTCGACGGTGAGCCCAGGAGTCCCTGCCGGCACCAGGATGGTGCTGATCTCGTCATCGCCGGTGACGGCCGTCACGGCGATGACCGAGGTGAGCGAAGAACCGGAGTTGGTGATGAACGCCTTCGCCCCGTCGATGACCCAGTCGTCGCCGTCACGGAACGCCTTGGTGCGGGTGGCGCCGGCATCCGACCCGGCGTCCGGTTCGGTGAGCCCGAAAGCTGCGAGTGCTCGACCCGCCAACAGGTCGGGGAGCCATCGCTGCTGCTGGACGGGTGTTCCGTAAGCGACGATGGGATTGATCCCCAGCCCCACCGCCGCCTCCAGGGTGATGCCCATCGACTGGTCGACCCGGCCGATCTCCTCGATGGCCACGCACAGCCCGGTGAAGTCACCGCCCCCGCCCCCGATCTCGTCGGGGAAGGGGAGCCCGAACAGTCCCAGGTCGCCCATCTTGCCCACCAGCTCCTCGGGGAAGTGGTGCTCGCGGTCCCAGGTGGCGGCGTGGGGGGCGATCTCGGCCTCGGCGAACTGGCGCACCACCTTGCGGAACGCCTCATGCTCCGGGGAAAGCTCGAACGAGGTCACGGGGCTCCTTCAGGCGCCGATATCGCCTACGTATGCTCGACGGTGCGGGGCACCGGTGGCAAATGCGGTCGTTTCTGCATACTCCGTGCCGCGATGGGGTAACTTTCATCCGCTTACCGGCCGAGGAGTAGGGATGCGCTGGCGCAAGCTGGAGACAAGCGACAACGTTGAGGACCGGCGCGGGATGGGCAGGACCGCCGCCGGCGTCGGCGGGGTCGGACTCGTCGGGTTGCTGCTGGCCCTGTTCGGTGGTCTGTTCGGCGGCGGGGGCGACGGCGCCATCGGCGACCTGCTCGACCAGGTGGCCCAGCAGCAGCAGCCGGCCACCGACGGCACCCAGTCACCCGAGTTCGAAGGGGTCGACGAGTCCGAGGAATTCGTCCGCCGCGTGGTGGGCAGCACCGAGACCACCTGGGAGCAGATCTTCACTGGGTCGGGGCGGCAGTACAACCCGGCCACCGTGGTGCTGTTCGGTGGCGCCACCCAGTCGGCGTGCGGCGGCGCCCAATCGGCGATCGGACCGCACTACTGCCCCGTCGACACCACCGTGTACATCGACCTCGACTTCTTCGGCCAGCTGCAGCAGCAGTTCGGTGCCGGTGAGGCCGAGTTCGCCCAGGCATACGTGATCGCCCACGAGATCGGCCACCACGTGCAGAACGAGCTGGGGATCATGGCACAGGTACAGCAGATGCAGCAGCAGGACCAGGGCAACGCCAACGAGCTGTCGGTGCAGCTGGAGCTCCAGGCCGACTGTCTGGCCGGCATCTGGGCCAACAACCTCTACCAGCGCGACAACGTGCTGGAACGGGGCGATGTGCAGGCCGCCCTCGACGCCGCCGCCGCCGTCGGCGACGACAACATCCAGCGCCGCACCACCGGCGAGGTGAGCCCCGAATCTTGGACCCACGGCTCGTCCGAGCAGCGCATGGAGTGGTTCACCACCGGCTACGAGACCGGCGACCCCAACCAGTGCAACACGTTCTGAGATCAGTTTCCCCACCCCCCGGGAGGGGTGGCTGCGGAGCAGCCGGGGAGGGGCTGGGGGCGGCGCTCGGCACGCCTCTTGGAGGTCGGCCAGCGACCCTCAGTCGAAGGCGCTGATACCGGTGATGGCCTGACCCAACACCAGGGTGTGGATCTCGTTGGTGCCCTCGTAGGTGTAGACCGACTCCAGGTTGTTCATGTGGCGCACCACCGGGTACTCCAGGGTGATCCCGTTGGCTCCGAGCACTCCCCTCGCCTGGCGGGCGACGTCCAACGCCATACGCACGTTGTCCAGCTTGCCGAAGTTGACGTGGGTCGGATCGAGGGAACCGTCATCCTTCTTGCGCCCGATGTGCAGCGCCACCAGCGTCCCCCGGTTCACCGCCACCATCATCTCCACCAGGGTGCGCTGGATGAGCTGGAATGAGGCAATGGGCTTGCCGAACTGGTGCCGCTGCTTGGCGTAGCCGAGGGCGGCCTCGTAGCAGGCACGAGCGGCGCCGACGGCCCCGAACAGGATCCCGAACCGGGCCTCGTTGAGACACGACAGCGGGCCTTTGAGCCCGGCGACCTCGGGGAGGACGGCGTCGCCCGGGAGCCGCACGTCGCTGAGCACCAGCTCCGAGGTCACCGAGGCCCGCAGCGACAGCTTGCGGTGGATGGCGTTCGAGGAGAACCCAGGCGTGTCGGTGGGGACGATGAACCCGCGGATCCCATCGTCCGTCTGGGCCCACACCACCGCCACATCGGCCAGGTCACCGTTGGTGATCCACATCTTGGTCCCATTGAGCACCCAGTCGTCGCCGTGGCGGCGAGCCGCGGTGCGCATGCTGCCCGGATCGGAGCCGGAGTCGGGCTCGGTGAGACCGAAGCAGCCAATCACGTCGCCGGCGGCCATTGCGGGCAGCCACTGCTGCTTCTGCTCCTCGGACCCGAACCGCCAGATGGGGAACATCGCCAGCGATCCCTGCACCGACACGAAACTACGCACCCCGCTGTCACCGGCCTCCAGCTCGAGGCATGCCAGCCCGTAGGCGACAGCGCTGGTGCCGGCGCAGCCGTAACCGTCGAGGTGCATCCCCAGCAGCCCCATCGCCGCCATCTCCTTGACCAGCTCCTTGGGAAAGGTGCCCGCCTCGAACCACTCGGCGATGTCGGGGAGCACCCGGTCGGCGACGAACCGGCGCACCGTGTCCCGCAGCAGCCGCTCCTCGGCTGACAACAGCGCATCGATCTGCAGGAAGTCGTACGGATCGACCTTGCCGGGGCGGGCGGCGGTCGTGCTCATGGCGATGGAACCTCTTCTCGGGACGGCGCGGATGCGGTTGGCATTCTCCCATACCTCACCGGCCGCCGACGAGCCAGCGGTACCCTCGCTCCCCCGCATGACGCCGCCAACCCGTATCCACCTGGCCCGGCTGCCCACCCCGCTGGAACGGCTCGATCGGCTGTCGGCGGCCTGGGGTGGACCGACCCTATGGGTCAAACGGGACGACCTCACCGGGTTCGGGCTGTCCGGCAACAAGGTGCGCAAGCTGGAGTTCCATCTCGCTGCCGCCGAGGCGGCCGGGGCCGATACCGTCATCACATGTGGCGCCGCCCAGTCCAACCACTGCCGCACCACCGCCATCGCCTGTGCCCGGCTGGGCCTGGCCGCCCATCTGGTGCTGCGCACCGCCGACGGCACCGATCCGGGCCACCCGGGGGGCAACCACCTGCTGGACCGGCTCGCCGGGGCGGTGTGCCGGTTCGTGACCCCCGCCGACTACGCCCACCGTGACGAGATCATGGCCGGGGTCGCCGCCGATATCGCCGCCAGCGGTCGCCGGCCATGGGTGATCCCTGAGGGTGCCTCCGACGGGTTGGGGATGTGGGGCTTCGTGGTCGCCATGGAGGAACTAGCCGCCCAGCTCCATCAGGCGCTCCCCGGAGTGCCGGCGACGGTGTGGCACGCCGCTTCATCGGGGGCCACCACGGCGGGCATGGGATGGGCCGCCGACCGCGCTGGCATGAGCCATCACCTGGTCGCTTGCTCGGTGGGCGACACCATCGCCGACCTGGAGCGACGCCTCGCCACCATCTGGACGGAGGCGGCGATCACCGTAGACGGCGGCGCCCTTCCCCGGCCGTCGCTGGAGCTGGTCGACGACCACGTCGGGCTCGGCTACGGCCAGACCACGGCGGCGGAGTGGGAAACGCAAGCCGAGGTCACCCGGCTCACCGGGCTCATCCTCGACCCCACGTACACCGGCAAGGCCATCCACGGGCTCAAGGTGGAGATCGCCGCTGGTCGCTTCGATCGGGATGATCACGTGGTGTTCTGGCACACCGGAGGCGGCTTCGCCGTGTTCGCCGCCACCGTCCCTGTCGCGGTTTTGGGTCAGCCCGACTGACCGGACACTGGGACCAGTCGCGCCGTTTGTGGCGCCCCGCGTCGGCCGCCAAAAGCAGTCCCTCCCCGCCTCGCTGGCGCTCGGCGCCCCTCCCAAAGGGACGGGAAACAGACTGCCACACCTACCTCAACACCCCGTGGTGTAACGTGGTGTGATGGCTCGTACCAACATCGACATCGACGAACGCCTGGTGAGCGAGGTGATGCGGCGTTACCGGCTGCATTCCAAGCGAGCCGCCGTTGACCTGGCGCTACGCCGGCTCGTCGGCGCTGCGCTCACGACGGAGGAGGCGCTGGCCATGGAAGGGACTGGCTGGGACGGTGACCTCGGCGAGTTCCGCCTGGACACACCGTCGATCCCCCAGTGACCCTGATCGACACCTCTGCATGGATCGAGTTCCTCAAGGCAACGGGCAGCGACTCGCACCGAGCCGTCAGGTCAATGCTCGATACCCGAGCCGAGCTGCACACCACCGACATCGTCATTGCGGAGCTACTCGCCGGAGCCAGAGATGACCAGCACCTCGAGCGGCTGCGCGGACTCCTGGGGCGGTGCTCGCACCTTCCGATCGAGGGACTGACCGACTACGAGGCGGCGGCCGACATCTACCGAACGTGCCGTCGCGCCGGAGAAACCGTGCGGGCGCTGACCGACTGCGTGATCGCTGCCGTGGCCCTGCGGACCAACCATGCGGTGCTGCACGCCGACCGCGACTTCGACCTCATCGCCCGCCACACTGGACTCGCCATCTACCGGGTCGGCTGACCGCCCGTCTCCTCGTCGAACAGGCTCAGCTGCGGGTTGGGGCGGTGGTAGCGGGGGATGCCGGTCCAGGGGAGGTAATCCATGAACACCCAGCTCCTCCGGTGGATGGCCGACGGTCCCACGTACTGAAGTGCCGCTTTGTGACGGGGACCGGGATAGCCCTTGTTGTGCTCGAAGGACCACGACGGGTAGTGCTCGGCCTCGGCGCGCATGATCCGGTCGCGGGTCACCTTGGCCAGGATCGACGCCGCCGAGATGGACAGGCAGGTGGCGTCACCGCGCACGATCCGGTCGGTCCCGGTGGAGTCGCTCACCGACACGAAGTCCCACTTGCCGTCCACCAGCACGTGGTCGGGGGTGACCCCGAGTCCGGCGATGGCGCGAGAGGCGGCGAGCCGCTGGGCCTCGGACATCCCCAGCTCGTCGCATTCTGCGGCATCGGCGTGCCCCACCGCCCAGGCGACGCACCACGAGGCGATGCGGGCGAACAGCGCCTCCCGTTCGACCTCGGTGAGCATCTTGGAGTCGCGGATCTTGTACACCCGCCGGTCTGTGGGGACCACGGCGGCGCCCACCGTCAGCGGCCCGGCCCAAGCCCCCCGGCCCACCTCGTCGACCCCGACCACGACGGAGCGGCCCGCGTCCCAGTGGCGCCGCTCCACCTCGAGCCCGGGTGCCCGGCGCACCAGCGACGGCCGCAGCCGGGGAGCGGTGGAGGTCACGGTCGCCTCACCGCTCCCCCAGCTGCGCCTCGAGCCAGCCGGCCACGAAGCCGAGTATCTCGTTCTGCTCAGGCTCGTTGTGCATCTCATGGCGCAACCCGGGCCACACCCGCCGCTCCACACCAGCGACACCGGCCAGCGGCACCGACGCCGTCACCGGCACGATGGTGTCGTCGGCGCCGTGGATGACCAGCGTGGGAACCCGGATCCGGTCGACGGCGGCGGTTGCCCGGGGCATGGCGCCGAGCAGCGCCGCCCCGAACCGGGCGGTGCCCTTCAGATACACAAGCGGGTCGGAAAAGTAGGCCTCCCCCACCTTGGCGTCGCGGGACAGTTGGCTCCCCTCGATCCCGGTGCCCATACGCAACCCGGGGGCCACCCGGCCGAACACCGAGGCGGCCATCCGCAGCGGCGGGGCGAGGTCGGCTCCGAGCGCTGGTGCCGACAGCACGTACAGATCGGGCTGTGCGTGGTCGCTCTCGGCATACAGGGTGGTGATGAGCCCGCCCATCGAGTGACCGTAGATCACCAGCGGCAGCTCGCCGCGGACCTTGCCCACCATGAATGCCACGTCGCCGACGTGCTCGTCGAACCGCCTTACATCGAGCTGGGACCCTCCTGACAGACCGTGGCCCCGCAGGTCGTAGCCGTGCACCTCGAACCCGACGGCGGAGAAGAAGCGGGCCACGTGATCCCATCGGCCGCTGTGCTCGGACACCCCGTGCACCAACAGCATGGTGGCCGTGTCCGGCCCGGTGGCGGGCCAGTGCCGGGCGAACAGCTCGATGCCATCGGGGGTCAGATGGCGGTGGGTGTCCACGGGCTCCTCAGATGGCGGCGGTTGCAGCGGCGACGGCGGCGCCGACGATACCGGCGTCATTGCGCAGCGCGGCGGGGACCACATCGCAGTCGACGCTGAGGTACTTGGAGAAGTCCCCGAACCGCTTGCAGATGCCGCCGCCGACGATGATCACCTGGGGGCTGAACATGCGGTGTACCCGCTCCAGCAGGCGGTCCACCCGGGCCCCCCATTCATCGATGGACAACCCGTCGTCCTCGACCAGCCGTGCCGCCGTGGTGGCCTCGGCGATCTGGCCCTCGAACTCCATGTGACCCAGTTCGACGTTGGGCACCAGGATGCCGTCGACGAACAACCCGCTACCCACCCCGGTGCCGAACGTGAGCATCACGACCACCCCGTCGAACCCCCGGCCGGCCCCGTAGCGCATCTCGGCGAGAGCGGCGGCGTCGGCGTCGTTGAGGACGGTGACGGTGCGGTCGAGCAGCCGCTCCAGGTCACGGCGGACGTTGGTGCCGATCCAGGAAGCGTCGATGTTGGCCGCCGTCCTGGCGACGCCCCGCACCACCACCGCCGGGATGGCGACCCCGATGTCTCCGTCCCACTCCTGCTCGTCGATGACCCGGGCGATGGTGTCGTACACCGCATCCGGGGTCGCCGGATGCGGGGTGGGGATGCGAAGCCGCTTGCGGGTCAGCTCCCCGTCCTCGAGGTCCACGGGGGCGCCCTTGATCCCCGATCCACCGACATCCACACCGAAGAGCACCTTCACCGCATCCTCACCCTGGCGACGCTGACCTCGCCCGAGGGTACACCGGGCCGGCTTCGGCGACGTGGCTCAGCGGTCGATGAAGGGTGGGTCGATGCGGCGGCCCGCCAGCTCGGTGCCCCGGACCTCGACCTCCACCCGGGAGGCGTCGGTGGGTGGCGATACGTAGCCCATGCCGATGCCGCACTCGAGCATCGGGCTGAAGTTGCCGCTGGCCACCGTCCCGGCGGAGTCCCCCACCCGCAGCGGCGACCCGGGACGAGGCACGCGGCGGTCGTCGAGGGCGAAACCGACCAGCTGCCTGGCGATGCCCTTCTCCCGTTGCTCCTCCAGGGCGGCCCGGCCGATGAAGTCGTGGTCCCACTCCACCACCCAACCCAGCCCGGCCTCCAGCGGGGTGGTCGTCGAGTCGAGGTCCTGGCCCCACAGCGGATACCCCATCTCCAGTCGCAGCGTGTCACGGGCCCCCAGCCCGCAGGGGGCGGCGCCGGCATCGACCAGGGCCTGGTACAGCGAGGCCCCGGCAGCGATCGGGACCGTGATCTCGGCGCCCCGCTCGCCGGTGTACCCGGTGCCCGCCAGCAGGCACGGTTCGCCGTCGTACTCGGTGTCGACCACCCGGAAGCGTTTGGGCACCGTGCCCACCACCGTCTCGATGACCGCAGCTGCTTGCGGTCCCTGCACCGCCAGCAGCACCGTCTCTTCGCGGACCGGGGTCACCGTGACCCCATCGGGTGCCGCCGCGGCGAAGCGGCTGACGATCTCGCCGAAGTTGGCACCGTTGGGGAGCACCCAGAACCGCTCGGGGGCGAGCCACCACACGATGATGTCGTCCTCGACACCGCCGCCGTCGTTGAGGGCCATCGTGTACTGGGCCCGACCAGGCTCAATGGTGGCCACGTCGTTGCACAGTTGGCTGCGCAGCAGATCGACCCCGCCGGCACCTGCGACGGTGAACCGACCCAGGTGCGACACATCGAAGACGCCGACGGCGTGGCGCACCGCCATGTGCTCGGCAATGACTCCCTCGAACTGAAGCGGCATCGTCCACGAGGCGAACTGGGTGAAACGGGCACCAAGCTCCCGGTGGACGGAAGCCAGCGGGGTCTCAGCCACTCCGCCGGCTCACGAGGCGGCCACGTCCGGGGAGTCGGCGTCCCCTAGGTCCACCACCAGCGGCGGTCCCGGCATGCGCGACGGGGCCAGCGGCAGCTCCTGATGAGCGAGATCGTCGAGCTCGTACTTCACCACCAGGTTGAGGTAGTCGCGCTGGTAGAAGATCTTGCAGCGGATGTCGGGATAGAGGGTGCGCAGCTGCTTGACCTTGCGGTTCTTCTTGGTGACCAGCTTTTGGTGCATGGTGGTGATCTCGATGTACTGGTCCTCACCGGGCAGGTAGAAGTCGGGGCGGAAGAACTTGGTGGGAGTGCCGTCGACGTCGAACTCGATGGCGAACTGGCGTGGCTCGTACTCCCAGATGATGTCGTAGAAGTCCAGCAGCCTGGCGAACTGGCGCTCGCTCTCGTGGGCGAACTCCACCAGATCGGCGGGCGACTGGTCGAACTCGTCCGGCATAGTCAAGTGCCGATGGCCTCGGCGGTGCCCACGGCTGCTTCCTCTTCGGGGAACAGCGAATGCAGCTGGCCCTCGAGCTCCTGCTGGATGGGGCCCACGGCGATGCCGAACACGCCCTGGCCGCGGCGGAACACGTCGAACACCTCTTCGGCGCTGTGGGCGGCGTAGATGGTGACGCCGTCCGACAGCAGGGTGACATCGGTGAGCGGCGATTCGGAGCGGAGCTGCTGGCGCAGGATGTCGAGGGCGCTGCGGATCTTCTGCAGGCTCATCCCGGCGTCGAGGAGACGCTTCACCACCTTGAGCTGCACCAGATCGGTGAACGAGTAGCGGCGTTGCGAACCCGAGCCCTGTGCCGACTGGATGGAGGGGCGGATGAGCCCGGTACGAGCCCAATAGTCGAGCTGCCGGTAGGTGATGCCGACGGCGCTACACACCTGCGGTGCCCGGAACCCCGCTGCCGTATCGGGCCTGCCGACGTGCTCGGCCGCTCCGGCGTCGAGGCTTTGATCGGCCACAGAAACCTCCTCGTCCCATACAGCTTACACCACTGTAATTCCGCCCGTCGAACTACCCGTGTGAAGTTACCCGCCGTCTGTAAGAGTTGTCAACAACCTGTGGACAACGAGGCGATGCGGCAGAGGAAGGTCTAGGTCAGCCGCGGGAGCCGGGGTCGAAGTCCTCGGGCTGGACATCGGCGAGGAACTCGCGGAACCGCTCGATCTCCTCGATGTCGGGGCCCTCCTCGCCGTCCTCGCCGACGGCCGACTCCTGGATCTCGACACCGACCTCGTCGAGGACCGCCCTGGCGGCGAACAGCGGGGTGGCGGTCCGGGCGGCCAGTGCCACCGCGTCGGAGGGTCGGGCGGAGAGATGGACCTCGTCACCGTTGCGGCGCATCACCAGGTCGGCGAAGTAGGTACCCCCGGAGAGCTCGGTGACCACCACCCGGTCGACCGAGGCCCCCAGCGCCTCCACCACCAGCTTGAGCAGGTCGTGGGTCATGGGGCGCTCCGGTTCGAACCCGTCCAGCGCCAGGGCGATGGCCGAGGCTTCGTTGGTTCCGATCCAGATGGGCAGGTACCGGGTCCCCGACTGCTCCCTGAGCAGCAGGATCGGCGTCCGGTTGGGCAGCTCCAGGCGAACCCCGATCAACTCCATGGGGACCGGATCGGTCATGG
>JACDBE010000071.1 GCA_013695075.1 Acidimicrobiia bacterium | reverse complement strand
GCCGCCGTTGGCATCGGCGATGGCCTGAAGTGCCTCGAGATGTTGGAATGTTCCCTCGACCGATACACATTCCAAGAGCTCTTCGAGGGTGTCGACGTGTTGGGTGCCGCACCTGCTCGACTGGGCGGTGGCTGCTGGCGTCACCAGCGACGCCACCAGCAGGCACGCTGCGGTCAGCAGCAGACTTCTGCGCATGTATTCGTCCTTCCATATGGGGGAGTACGTCCCCACTTTAAGCATCGGGCACCGCCCCCGTCGGGGTAGGTTGCTCCTGATGGCATCGCCCCCAGCAACCAACGACGAGCTGGAGCGTTGGGAACGGCGCTACCGCACCGAAGGACGGCGGGTCACCGAACCGTCGGCCTTTGTGATCGAGGCGATGGGTGCACTCGCCGTGAAACCAGGCGAGGCGCTGGACGTTGCCGGCGGCACCGGTCGGCACGCCCTGTGGCTGGCCGGCAGGGGATGGACGGTGACGCTGGTGGACGGTTCGGCCACGGCGTTGGCGATGGCTTCCGCAGACGCCGCGGCCGCCGGGGTCGACATCATCACGGCCCAGCTCGACCTCGCCACCGAACCGCTCCCGCCGGGGCCGTGGCACCTGGTGCTCATCCACCACTACCTGCACCGTGCCCTACTAGCTGGCATGGACACCGTGCTGGCACCGGCCGGGCACCTGATTTTTGCCCAACCGACCGTGGTCGACCCGCACCCCCGGCCGGGGCCGGCGCACCGGGTGGCCATCGGGGAGACGGCAACGCTGGTGCCGGGGCTGGAGATCGTGTCGCTGGTGGAGGGCGAGACCGAGGGCCGCCACGAGGCGATGCTGGTGGCACGCAAGCCGGTCTGAGCGCAGGGCCCTGAGCCCGCCGCCGCCTCGGTAGGATCGGGCGACTCTGCCGCCCACCAGGAGTTCGCCTTGCCCATCGAAGCCGATCACCGCTTGCCCCGCGCCGCCATCCCGGCGCACTACGACCTCGTCCTCGAACCGGATCTGGCCGCCGCCACCTTCGCCGGCCGGGTCTCCATCGACCTCGATGTGGTCGAACCCACCGACCGCATCGTGCTCAACGCCGCCGAGCTCGACGTCACCTCCGCCACCCTCGACGCCGACAACGGCGGCGGGCCATGGACAGGTGCCGTCACCCCGGACCCGGAGCGAGAGCGGGCCTCTATCAGCTTCGAGGACCAGCGGGAAACCGGCCGGTACCGGCTCCATCTCGACTTCACCGGGATCCTCAACGATCAGCTGCGCGGCTTTTACCGGTCGGCGTACCAGGACGACGAGGGGGTCGAGCACGTGCTGGCCACCACCCAATTCGAGGCCACCGAGGCCCGGCGAGCCTTTCCCTGCTGGGACGAGCCCGACCTCAAGGCCACGTTCGACATCACCTTGATCGTGGCCCCCGGCCTCCAGGTGGTATCGAACTCACCCATCGTCGGCGACGAGACCACCGCAGACGGCAGGCGCCGGGTGCGCTTCGGTACCACCATGAAGATGTCGACGTACCTGGTGGCGTTCGTGGTCGGCGAGCTGGAAGCCACCGACTGGCACGACGTCGAAGGTGTCCCGCTGCGCATCGTCACCGTTCCCGGCAAGATCCATCTCGCTGACTTCGCCCTCGATGCCGGCGCCTTCGCCCTCCGCTTCCTCGCCGGCTACTACGACATCCCCTACCCAGGGGACAAGCTCGACATGATCGGCATCCCCGACTTCGCCTTCGGCGCCATGGAGAACCTGGGGGCGGTCACCTACCGCGAGCAGGTGCTGCTGGTCGACCCGCAACAGGCCACCCAGGCCGAGTTGGAGCGGGTGGCCGACGTCATCGCCCACGAGCTGGCCCACATGTGGTTCGGCGACCTGGTGACGATGAAGTGGTGGAACGGGATCTGGCTCAACGAGGCCTTCGCCACCTTCATGGCGACGAAGTGCATCGACGCCTACCGTCCCGACTGGCAGCGCTGGCTGTCGTTCGGGGCCGATCGCAACCACTCCATGGACGTCGACGGGTTGGCCACCACCCGATCCATCGAGTTCCCGGTCGCCTCCCCCGAGGAGGCCAACGAGATGTTCGACACGCTCACCTATGAAAAGGGGGCGTCGGTGCTGCGGATGCTGGAGCAGTACCTCGGCGAGGAGACCTTCCGACGCGGCATCTCCCGTTACCTCAAGACTCATGCCTACGCCAACACCGAGACCGCCGACCTGTGGGCGGCGCTCGAAGCCGAGTCGGGCGAGCCGGTGGGCGACATCATGGACACCTGGATCCTCCAGGGCGGCCATCCCCGGGTCGACGTGCAGCGCAACGACGGCGACGACGGCGGCGGCTACCGGCTGTCCCAGGAGCACTTCCAGTTCATCGGGGGCAGCGCCAAGAGATGGAAGGTGCCGGTGCAGTACCGCAGTGACTCCGGAGAGGGTCGCCTATTGCTCGACGACGAGGCGGTCATCGAGGCCGGTGCTGGCCTTGTGGTCAACTCCGGAGGCCAGGGCTACTACCGGGTGGCGTATGCCGACGACCTCGCCACCGGGGTCGTCGACAACTTCGCCGAGCTGGATCCCGCCGAGCAGTACGGGCTGATCGCCGACACCCTGGCCGGGGTGCTCGCCGGTGATCTCGGCGCCAGCCGGCTGGTCGACGTGGTGCGCCGCCTCGACGACAGCACCGAGCCGGCCGTGTGGGAGGTGGCCCTCGGCGGGCTGTCCGAGCTCGACCGGGCGGTGTCCTCGGACGTCCGTCCCGATCTCCAGGCCCTGGTACGCCAGCTGGCGGCGCCGGTCGCCGACCGGCTGGGGTGGGCACCCGGCGAAGGCGAGACAGATCTCGATCGTCGCTTCCGCGGCTCGATGCTGCGGGCCATGGGCAACTTGGGCAAGGACCCGGAGACGATCGCCGAGGCCCGCCGCCTGTTCGCCGGCATGGACGCCGGGACCGACGGTGGGACCGGGCGGCTCGACGGCGAGGTGGTGGCGGCGGTGCTGGCGATCGTGGCGGCCAACGGCGACCGCTCCGACCATGTCGAGCTGGTGAAGCGCTTCCACGACGCCAAGAACCCTCAGGACGAGGAGCGTTACCGCGGCGCCATGGCAATTGTCCCCGATCGGGAGGCCGTCGACGAGACCATGGCCATGACCGGCGACGGTCGACTCCGCAGCCACGACGTGGCGTACACCGTGGCGCGGATGATCGGGGTGCGGGAAACGGGGGCGTATGCCTGGGAGGCGGTGAAGCAGTCATGGGACCGGATCCTGGAGCGGGTCCCCGCCCTCACCGCCCGGGGCATGCTGTCACAGATCCACCACCGGTCCGAGCCGGAGGTGGCCGCCGACATCAAGGCATGGCTGGCGGACCACGAGGTCCCCGGGTCCCACAAGTACACCCCGCAGCAACTGGAACGCCTCGACGTAAGGCTCCGGCTCAGGGAGAGCAACCCCACCCTCGACTGACGAAGCTCGCCGATGCCCGCAATGGCGGGTCCACTCGGCGAGTCGACCGGGTGCGGCGAGGGGCCCCGAGGGCCTCCCGCCGCCGGCCGGACCGATCAGAAGACCCAGATCGCCAGGATGACGATGATGATGAGGGCGAGGGCGAGGATGGCGATCGTGCGGGTATCCATGGGGCCTCCTGAAATTGACGGCGGAACGGCTGGGATCATTCCCTCTAGCGCGGGTGCGGTAAACCTAGACGGAGTTGGCCGGCGATGCCCGCGGCGGCGGGTTCACTCGGCGACCTCGACCGGATGCGGCGGGGGGCGGTGGTCGAGGAGTTCGGCGACGAGTCGGGCCAACGCCCGCGGGACCAGAGGCTCGGTGGTCCGGGCCAGCTCGTCGACGGTCCACCACCGGTGGTCGGTCAGGCTGGACCGCTCGTCGGTGGTCCAGCCGCCTACGTCGATATCGAAGGTTTCCGGCAATTCCACCAGGTACCAACGCTCCCGCACATCGAGCCGGGTGCCCAGCCAGTCGAAGACGCTGCGCCGGTTCCAGATGTGGGGACCTAGCTCGACTCCGGTGAGCCCGGTCTCCTCGGCCAGCTCGCGCCGCGCCGCCTGCTCGTAGGTCTCGGACCCCTCCAGCCCGCCACCGGGAGGGAACCAGTAGCCGTCGTAGGCCCGCAACAACAACACCCGGGCAGGCTGGCCGCTGCTGGCGATGACCAACACGCGGACGGTGGGGCGGACGGCGACCACCCGATGGAACCTAATCCAAGCGCACCACCACGGCGATGGCCTGCCACCCTGTCGTCCTCCACTAATCGCCGCTACCGGGCGTGCAACACCGTCAGCGCTCGCAGGGTGACCATTTGATCGTCGATCTCCTCCTGGCTCCAGTCGACAACCTCGGGTGTGCTCTTGCCACCCGGCGGCGACCACCAGCGTTTTCCCGCACGCCATCGGGCGTCCGATCCTCGCCGTTCCTGGAGCAGCTCGATGCCGTCTGCACAACGGGGTTCGCCCGCACGACCCATGCGAGCCAGCACCACCAGGGCCTGCAGGGTGTCGTAGTGCCAGTAAGGGGCCAGTGCAGCGTACGAAACGACGGGTGGATCGGCTTGCCGGTGGCCGTCGCCTTGAACAGGCGGTGGTCGAGGAGCAGCTCGGCGGTGCGGCCGGCGGCGGCGGCCGCAGTGTGGTCGCCGGTGGCCACGGCGTACTCGTGCAGCCCCCACATCGGCGGTAGTGATTCGTGGAACGACGAGCGGTGGGCCTCGGGTCGCACATCGCAGTTCCAGCCCCCGTCGGGCCATTGCCAGGCGACGAGCGATCGTGCCAGGAGCTCTGTGCGGGGATCGTCCACGCATCCCAGCCGGCAGGCGACGGCTAGAGCGTTGCCCTCCTGAGATGCACAGCGGCGGGTCAGCCCGGCTACGACCGGCACGTTGGAGCGGTGTGAGGCTCCGGTCAGCCAGGCGAGCACCGTGTCCAGGGCGGCGACGGCCCGCGGCTCCCCGGCGGCAATGCCCAACTCCACCAACGACACCAGCCGCCAATGGGCGCCACCCCACTTGCGGTAGGGATGGCCGCCGAAGCCACCGCCGGCATCCTGTCCGGCGAGCAGCGCCTCGACCACGGGGCCATTCACCGGCGCCGCCTCCCCAGCCGCCCCGGGCTCACCGTGCGGCTCACCGAGCAGGTCGCGGCGGGTGAGGCGGCCCACCGCCGGCTCGGTGGAGGCGAGCAGCCACGCCACCGTCTCCTTGTCGGCTGGCGGGTGCTCGTCGCCGGCGTCGCTGCGGGCCAGCCGGTCCGTCATCGCCGAGCAGTCACACCTGATCGGTGCCCTGGTTGCGCAGGAAGCGCTCGATCTCGGCGGCCAGCGCCTCTCCGGAGATCACCCCGTTGTCGTCGTCGTCGGTCTCCAGCTGGCGCACCATCGCCAGCACATCGGGTCGCCCCTCGACGATGGTGTTCAGCTCGGCGATCTGGTCGGCAGCAGCGGTGGCCAGCTCGGCCAGGTCGCTGGCGATGCCGAGATGGGCGATGACCCGTTCCACCAGAGCCAACCCGGCAGCGGAGAAGCTGGCCCCCAGGTAGTGAGGAACCCGGGCCCAGAAGCCGACGCTGGGGATGGCGGCCTCGACGGCGGCGTGTTCCACCACCGTCACCGCCGCCCCCGGGACCCTGAGGACCCCTTGGGGTCGCTCGCTGCCCTCAGGCAGGTTGTCGACGCTCGACGCCGTGGTCATGATCGACACCGGGCGGGTGTGCGCCGCAGCCCACGGGATCCCGCCCAGCGAGACATGCTCGGTCACTCCCAGGTGCTTTTCCATCTCGGCCACCTCGGCGGCGAACCGCTGCCAGTTCCAGTTGGGCTCGGTGCCGGTGAGCACCAGGAGGTCGCGCTCGGGGAGGGCGTGGTGGCGCACCTGCATGACGGGCCACACCACGGAATCGATGGCTCCCTCGACGAAGTCGACCACCGGCCGGTTCACCCGGTAGTCGAACAGGGCGTCGGGGTCGAAGCGGGCGATGACCGGACCCTCCCCGGCCAGGTTGTCGGCGGCGATGGTGCCTGCCGAACCGGCGTTGACCCAGCCCTCGAAGGCAACCACGAAGGCGGGGGACCGGAGCGGTCCCGGGTCGCTGAGGTCGTGCATGGGCATCGGCCCCCAGGGTACCGGCCGCCGCCAGCGGAGTCTGGCGCCCGGCCTAGTGTCAGCCGGTCGTGGGTGAGGATGGCGTGCTGGAACGGCTGGGGGCTCGACAGGAGTGGACGTTCTTCGGGGTGATGGCCCGGGCTGACCGGCCGCTGGCCACCGCCTGGTGGGCGATCCTGGTGCTGCGCGGGGTGCTCCCCGCCGGTTTCGCCATTGCCATGGGCGCCCTCGTGGGTGCCGTCGATGGTGGTCGGTCGCTGGCGGTGCCATTGGCCGTCGTCGGCGTGGTGTTCGTCCTGATGCAGATGCTGGCGCCTATCCACCTGGCGGTGGGCTACAACCTCGGCGACCGCACCTCGGCGTGGGTCTACGACCTGCTCACCGAGGCCTGCGTGGCCCCGCCAGGGATGGGGCACCTGGAAGATCCCGAACTGAGCAAAGACTTGCAGGCCGCCCGCGAGCTCGACCTGGGCATGACCGGCCCGCCGCTGTCGATCTCGATGGACTTCATCGCCGGCAGCATGGTGGAGATGGTGGCCGGAGTCGCCTCGGCGGCGGTGCTGTTCGCCTACGCCTGGTGGGCGCCGATCCTCCTGGCGGGGGCGTGGCTGTCCACCCACTGGC
>JACDBE010000056.1 GCA_013695075.1 Acidimicrobiia bacterium | reverse complement strand
ATCCGCCACAGCTCGGCCGACCCGTCCCGGCTCCTCGCCCTGTTCCCCGACATCGCCCCGATCGGTCTCGACGAGGGGTTGGCCCGCACCGTCGACTGGTGGCGTCGCTGATCCGCCGGGCAGGGCTCCTCATCCGCCTGGCAGGGCTCCTCATCCGCCCGGCAGGGCCGGGGCTACACTCGCCACCCTTCCGGCCGGAGTAGCTCAGTCGGCAGAGCGACGCACTCGTAATGCGTAGGTCAGGGGTTCGATTCCCCTCTCCGGCTCCCTCAATGCCGCCGTTGTGCGGGGTCGAACGAACCGAGGAGCCCTCCTGGCAGACCGAGCCACCTTCGAGGAAGACGCCCTGCAGTTCGCTCCGCAGCTGTACACCGCGGCGATGCGCATGACCCGCAACCCCTCCGACGCCGAGGATGTCGTCCAGGAGACCTACCTGCGCGCCTACCGGGCGTACGACACCTTCACCGCAGGGACCAACCTCAAGGCATGGCTGTACCGGATCCTCACCAACACCTACATCAACCGCTACCGGCAGGCCCAGCGCCGTCCCTCGGAGGTCGAACTTGGCGAGCTGCAAGACCTCTACCTCTATCGCAGGCTGGGCGAGGGCTCGGGAGCGTCGGTCAGCGCCGAGGACGAGGTGCTGGAGCGGCTGGTCGACACCGACATCCGCACCGCGCTGGAGGAGCTCCCCGAGCACTTTCGGCTCCCGGTGCTGCTCGCCGATGTCGAGGGCTTCCACTACAAGGAGATCGCCGAGATCATGGACATCCCCATCGGCACCGTCATGTCGCGCCTGCACCGGGGAAGAAAAGCGCTCCAGCAGAAGTTGTGGAGGGTGGCCGAGGAGCGGGGCATGGCAGATCCAGGATCGAGCAGATGAGTCAGGGTTGCGGCCACGCCGTCGATTACCTCTACCACTACATCGACGACGAGCTGACGTGGTCGCGGCGGATTCGCATCCGCTGGCACCTCAGGCGCTGCCCCAACTGCACCGGTGCGTTCGGCTTCGAGTCCCGGCTGAAATCGCTGATCCAACAATGCCCGGGTGACGAACCACCGCCGGAACTGTACGACCGCCTGCGAGCGTTGATACGTGAGGAGGCCGCTCGCGATCACCCCTGAGGTGATGGGCCAGGATCGCGAGCCGAAAGCGAGGCGATCATGGTGGACGACACGGTTAGGGGGCGCCGTATCTCTGCGGCGACGAGACCGCCGAAGGCGGTTTCAGAGGGTCGGACCTGCATCACCCCTGGATGCCAGACCAGGTTGAACCGATACAACGGCCGCGAGCACTGCTACACCCACGCTCCCACGCGGTTCCCCCGGCTGCGCGGCAGGGTCGTCGCCGAGCAATAGCGTATCCGGCTCCAAGGGGCGTTGCCGCTAGTGTCTGGCGGCGTGAGCCGTGCGCTTCGTCTTTTTGCCGTCGGGTTGCTGTTGGCGGGTTTCCTGGCGCCGGGGGTGGTGTCGGCCACCGAGGCGGAGACGGAGACCTCGACCACCGTTGCCCCCGACGATCCCGACGCCATCGTCCCTGCCGTCGAGGTTCCGGAGGTGGCCGAGGAGCCCGAAGAGCCGCCCTGGACCACTCGATTCCTCGCCCCGGTGACGCTGGCCCTTGGGGTGCTGGGTGTCGTGGGTGCGGTGCTGCTGTACCGGGTACGCGTCTCCGGCCGGTACCGGGTGAACTGACAACCCACCACGGGCCCAACCGTGGCGACGGCCAGTCCCCCGGTGCGGGCTACCTTTCACCCATGGCCAGTAACGCCAACACCCTTTCCTGGCCCCTGGTGGCCCGGGTCGCCACCCGGGTGGCCGGAACGTACCCGTTGGAGGGGACCTACCACGAGGCTCGGCTGGCCGACCAGGCGCCGGAGATGGTGCGTCGTGCCAGCGAGCTGGTCACCGCCGAAACCGGGTTGGTCACCCCCGGCCAGCCGGAGGTGGCGGTGGTGTCCCGCGCCGCCTGGGCGGAATCCAACGTCGCCTCGATGTCGGTGCTGCTGGCTCCGGCCCAAGAACGGCTCGCTGGAGAGCGGGGCATCGGTGCCGTTGTCGCCGACCGGCTGGTCGCCGTCGAATTGGGCACCGTGCTGGGGTTGTTGAGCCGCCGGGTGCTGGGCCAGTACGAACTGGTGCTCCCCACCGCCGACGGCAGCAACGGCGACACCGTCATGCTGGTGGGGGCCAACCTGCTCGCCCTGGAGCGCCAGCACGAGTTTCGACCCGCCGAGTTCCGCTTCTGGGTTGCCCTCCACGAATGCACTCACCGCGCCCAGTTTGTCGGGGTGCCCTGGCTGCGGGACTACTTCCTGTCTCTGGTCGCCGAGCTGGTGGCCAGCGCCGTCCCCGAGCCGGGCAGGCTGGCGCGCATCGCCACCGAGATGAGGCGGG
>JACDBE010000010.1 GCA_013695075.1 Acidimicrobiia bacterium | reverse complement strand
AAGTGCTCGGGGAGCTCGTCGAGTGCCTGGCGGATGTCGGTGTCGACGAACTGCTCCAGCGCCTCCTCCTCGGCACTGACCGACGCCCCCGACCCCTCACCGAGCCGCCGGTAGAGGTACAGGTCCTGTAGCTCGCCCAGCTCCACCTCGGAGGGTCGCCGCTGCGCCTGGCGGTACCGGTTGATGTAGGTGTTGGTGAGGATCCGGTACAGCCAAGCCCTGAGGTTGGTGCCTGCGGTGAAGGTGTCGTACGCCCGGTAGGCGCGCAGGTAGGTCTCCTGAACGAGGTCCTCGGCGTCGGTGGGGTTGCGGGTCATGCGCAGCGCCGCCGAATACAACTGCGGGGCGAACTGCATGGCGTCATCCTCGAAGTCGGCTCGATCCGCCAGGGGGCTCCTCCATGGTCCGTCGCACCCATCGCCGGCACGGGCTGGCCCCGGCGAGGTTAGGCCACCAAAGACAACGGCGAATTGGTCTCACAGCGTCAGCTTCCATGCGACCAACCCAAAGATCAGGCCGAGTGGAGCCGGAGACGGGAGTCGAACCCGTGACCTACGCATTACGAGTGCGTCGCTCTGCCGACTGAGCTACTCCGGCGCGGGGAGCGGGATTGTAGCCCTCGACCATGCGCTGCTCCGGGTTGCGGCCCTACCGGCGGCGCCACCAGGCCACGGTACGGGCCAGACCTTCGTCGAGCCCGATGGGCGCCACCTGGGGGAACAACCGCAGCAATCGCGACGGGTCGGCCGAGCTGTGACGGATGTCGCCCTTACGGGGCTCGGCATGCTGCAGGGCGATCGGGCTGCCAACGATCTCCTCCAGCTTGGCGGCCAGGTCGAGCAGGGTCGAGCCGCCACCGAACGCCAGGTTGACCGGGATCGGATCGACGAGACGGCGGGTGATGGCCTCGCTCACCACCGCGGTGACCGAGTCGACGTACGTGAAGTCCCGGGACTGCATGCCGTCGCCGTAGACCACCACCGGATCGCCGGCCAGCGCCGCGGCGATCCATGCCGGGATCACCGCGGCGTAGGCGTGCCCCGCCGGCTGGCGCGGCCCGTAGACGTTGAAGAACCGGAACACCAACGACGGCAACCCGTACGAATGCTGGTACGCCAAGGCATACCACTCGGTGGCCAGCTTGCTCACCCCGTACGGACTCATCGGGCGAGTAGCCAGATCCTCATGCTTGGGCAGATCGGGCACGGCGCCGTACACACTTGATGAAGAGGCCACCACCGTGTGCAGGTTGCCCGCCCGCCGCGCCGCCTCCAGCACCATCAGGGTTCCGGTGTTGTTGCGCTCGTGGGTGGCCACCGGGTCGGCCACCGATTTGGGCACCGAACCCCTGGCGGCGAAGTGGACGATGCAGTCCGCACCGGCAACGGTGGCATCAAGTAGGGCGGGATCGAGGATGGAGCCGACGACCAGCTCGGCATCGAGCCCTTGGAGGTTGCGCTGGTCGCCGTTGGAGAGGTCGTCGATGGCGACCACCTCCATCCCTTCACCGAGCAACCGGTCCGCCAGGTTCGATCCGATGAACCCGGCACCGCCGGTGATGACAACTCTCATGGCCTCCTGCCCCCCTGTCGGCGCAGCACGGTAGCGCCGCGTCCCGTCCCACCATCCGCCCCGCCCTCCCGGTACGCTCCCGCACCGTGAGCGGTCGACAGCAGCGGAGGGCGTTCAACCTGGCGGTGACGTGGCTGTTCGTCGCCGCCGGGCTACGCGTCACCATTCTCGCCCCTGAGGTGTGCCCCCCACTCACCACCGCTGCGGCGCTCGGATCGGCGGCGGCCGCTGCCGGGTGGATCGCCGACAACCAGGGTGTCGACGGACGGTTCCTCTACGAGCTGGACCGGGATACCGGGTCAGCGTCTGACGACTACAACCTGGTGCGGCACGCCGGCACCACCATGACGTTGTACCAGGTGATCCGCTACGGCGGTCCCGGGGCCGGCAGCGAACGGTTCCCCACCGCTGCCGACCGGGCGTTGGACCTGATGCTGTCCCAGGTGGTGACCACTGGGGAAGACGCTGCCGCCTGGGGGGAACCGGGAACAGACCTGAAGCTGGGGGCGGCGGCACTGCTGGCGGTGTCATTGCTGGAGCGACGGGCGATCAACGGCGACACCGCCCACGACGAGCTGCTGGTCGAGTTGGGCACCTTCATGGCCGGACAGCAACAGCCCGACGGCTCGATGCTCGACCTGTGGGACCGGGCCACCGGCGCCCCCAACCCGGCGGTGCGCTCCCGCTACGCCACCGGCGAGGCGCTGTGGGCTTTGGCCCTGCTTCACGAGACGTTCCCCGGCGAGGGCTTCGACGAGGTGGCATGGGCCACCCTGGACTACCTGGCCACCAGCCGCGACGAGGTGGAGGGGCTGAGCCCCCGTCCCTGGCCCGATCAATGGGCGGCATACTCGCTGGAGGCGATGGGCGACTGGGGCTTGGCCGACCATCACCTGGCATACGCCCGGGAGTTGTCCGGTCAGTTCGGGGTGGCCATCCGCTGGGACTCGCAGCGCAGCGGCATTGGGACCGTCACCCATCCTCCCCAACCGCGCGGTGCCGGATTCGGAACGGTGCTGGAGGGATCGTCGATGCTGCAGCGGCTGGCCGCATTCGAGCCACGGCTGGCCGACCTGGCCGAGCCGCTGGCGGACCGGGTGCGGTGCGGGGCGGCTCGCCTGGCTACCGCCCAGACCATGACCGCAGGGGGACCGGAGGCCGAGGCGGGGGCCTGGTTCCGCGACGGCGTCACCAGGATGGACGACCAGCAGCACGCCGCCTCCGCCATGTTGTGGGTGGCGCCGCTCGCCGGCAACGATCGATGACCGGTCCAATGACAGCGGCTCGATGACGTCCCGATGAACCCCACCCTGGCGGCGCTGCTCGCCGTTTTTTCCACCTGGAACCCACCGGCGACGGCCCACCGGGTGGGGCAGCCCGGTCGGCGCCGGGTGATCGGCCTGGCCGTCGCCGCCGCCATCGGGGTGGTGCTGGCACTAGGCGGCGACCGATTGGTCGACCTGCTGGGGGTATCCGCCCCCACCTTCCGCACCGCCGCCGGGGTGGTGGTGGCCGCCACCGGGGTGGTCGACCTGGTGCGGCGACCCGGCAGCCCGGCCGACGATGGCCAGGGGCAGGACATTGGCCGGCTTGCCGACGGGGTGGTCGCCGGGTTGGGTCCGGGGCCGGTGTTCGCCGCTACCGCTGCCGGTATCGACGTCGGCTGGCTCATCGCCGGTCTGGGTGTGCTCGGTGCGGCGGCGGTCACGGCGTGGTGGCTCACCCGTCGTCGCGCCGCCGGGACCGTCACCGGGTGGTTGATCCGGTCGATCGGCGGCGTGGCCGTCCTCGCCGGGGTGGTGATGATCATCGACGGGGTGTCGACGGTGTAAGCCGCGGCGCACCGGGCAGCTACCCAGGCCCGTCCGCCCCGGGCGCCAAGTCGGACCACAGCTCGAGTCGAGCTCCCATCGAGGTCGCCCACGCCCGGCTTATGGCGGCGATGGGATCGGCATGGTCGAGGTAGTCCGTGGCGTCGATGGCGGGCTGCACCCATACCCGGATCGTGCTCCGTCCGAAGCGGGGTTTGCGGTGCGACAGGGTGCCGTCGGCGCCGACGATGGCGACCGGCACCAGCGGCACCCCGGTGAACAAGGCCAACCAGGCGGCGCCGCGCTGGGGCGGCTCCTCACCCCAGTGAGTCACCCTTCGGCCCTCGGGGAACACCCCCACCGGCCGTCCGGTGTCGAGCTCGTCCAGCGCCGCCCTGATGGCGGCGACGACCGGCCGATCCTTGTGGGTGGGGATGGCGCCGAAGAAGGTGATCAGCCGCTGGAAGAGGGGATGCTTGTCGAACAGTTCGGCGGCGGCGAGATAGCGAACGTTGCGGCCGGCGACCAGGGTCACCAGCACCGGGTCGATGAACGACATGTGGTTGGCGGCGACGACATAGGCCCCGTGGGGGATGTGCTCCCGCCCGTTGATCTCCAGATCACACAGCAGCCGGGCCAACCATCCGAGGGGATGGCGCACCACCGACACGAGGGCCCGCATCCCCCGCGGGGCGCGGCGCTCAGCGGGAGGCACCGAGATCGGCGAAGAGGTTGGCGAACGCTAGCGACGGGCGCTGGTTGGCCTCCAACGCCTCGATGGTCTCCAGCACCCGCTCGGCGGACGCCACTGCATCGGCTGGCGAGAGCAGCGTCAGCGAGGTCGGCGGGACATCGGGGTTGCGCACCGTGGCTCCGAGCTGAGCGGCGGCCACATCCCGGTAGAAGCCGGCCAGCATCTCCAGCCCGGACACGTGCAGCGCTGCCGTTGCTCGCCGCACCTGGCGCTCGGCCCGATCGACGCCACGCTTCCCCCATGGGTCGTCGGTGGCGACGGCGGTGGCGTGGGTGACGGCGGCCAGCAGCGGTCGCGTTGCCAGTTCCACCTCGTCGGCGAGCAGATAGGCGTCGCCCGGTTCGGCGGTGAGCCGCCTCGGGATGGACAACCAGGTGCGGCGGAATTCGGCGACCTCGGGCCGGGTGGCCAGGGTCAACGCCAACCCGGGTCTCCCCCCGGCGATCCGGGTCGATCGCTCCGCCTGTGCCGGCTCCACCCCTCGGGCCACCAGACCGTCGATTACCTCGGCATCGGCCGCCCTGCCGAACACCACCAGGCGGCAGCGGCTGGCGATGGTGGGCGGCAACTCGGCCCCGGCGTCGACCACGATGACGAACACCGTCGACGGCGTCGGTTCCTCCAGCGTCTTGAGCAGGGCGTTGGCCGCCTCCTCGTTCAACAATCCTCCTTCCTCGAAGAGGAACACCTTGCGATCGGCCACCATCGGCGCCCGGTTGGCCTGGGCCACTACCTGGCGAGCCTGATCGACGGTGATGGAGGCCTGGCCCTCCGGTTCGATCACCACCAGGTCGGGATGGTTGCCGGCGATCACCCGATCCCAGCCGGACGGGTCATCGGTGAGCAGGGCGGCGGCGAAGCGGCGTCCCACCGTCGCCTTGCCCACCCCCGCCGGCCCCACCAACAGGTAGGCCTGGGCGGGGCGGGTCAGCTCGTCACCAAGCATGGCCACCACCGGACCGTGGCCAATCACCCCGGCGAAGACGTCGCCCATGTTCCCTCCACGATGGCAGCCACCTCGTCGACGACGGCGTCGAGCGCACCGGAGGCATCGACGATTCGGAACCGGTCCGGTTCGGCGGCGGCGAGCCCGTCGAAGCCGGCAGCGACGCGGTGATGCAGCTCGAGCCCCTCCCCGCCGATGCGATCGGCCACCGCCTGGCGCTCCAGACCCACGTCGGGGCCGACCCGGAGGAGGATCACCAGCTCGGGCCACACCACCCCAAGCCCGGCGGCGTTGACGGCGCGCACCGCCTCCACCCCGAGGTTGCGACCGACACCCTGGTACGCCAGCGACGAGTACACCGATCGATCCCCGATCACCCACGAGCCGGCGGCGATGGCGGGGGCGATGACGGCCGCGGCGAGCTGGGCCCGCGCCGCGGCGAACAGCAGGGCCTCGGTCCAGGGTGCCAGCTGCCCGCCGGGTTGGAGCAGGATCTTGCGGATCCGCTCCCCGGTGGGGGTGCCGCCCGGCTCACGCACCGACGCCACGTCCCGCCCCCGGGCCCGCAGCAGCGAGGCCACCCCGGCAGCAACCGTCGACTTGCCGGCCCCCTCGATGCCCTCCAGGGCGGCGTAGTGCCCTGTCATGGCTGGTCCCCGTCGTCCGCCTCTTCAGAAGAGCCGACGTTGCCGCCCCGGGCCTTCACCGCCTCGGCAATGATGTCGCGCGCCTCGGGCCCGAAGTGCGGTCGGCCGAAGGAGTCGCGCAGGCTCCACAGGGTCGCCCCACCCGAGGCGGCGATGAGCAGGCCGCCGACGACCAACACCCCCCGTTTGGGGGTACCCAGCGGGCCGATGCCGCTTTGGTCGAGGATGAGGTCGAGGGACGGTGCCAGAGCCATGGCGACGAACAGCCCCATCCGCATCAGGGTGAACAGGGTGGCGAAGACCCGACCCCGCATCTCGTCGTTGACCTGCTCCTGGATGTGGGTGAACCCCATGACGTAGGCGGCACCGGCCCCGAACCCGAACACCGCCATCCACGAGGCGGCGCCGAACACCGTGGAGGTGAAGGCGGTGGCGGTCAGTCCTCCCCCGGTTGCCAGCAACGAGAAGGCGAACACCAGGTCGCGGCGCAGCAGCCGTGTCCCGAACAGGGTCAACCAGGTGACCGCCGCCGCCGCCCCCAGACCCGCCATGGTGATGATGGCGAAGAACCCGGTGTCGTCGGCGGCGAGGACCCTGGTTACGAACGGGCTGCCGACGACGATCATCAGCCCGCCGCCCATCAGCGCCGACGTCATCCCCACGATCACCCGCCGCACCGAACGCCGTGACCAGAAGAACCGGATCCCCTCGACGAAGTCGTCACGGGCCTTGGGGGAGGCGACCTTGGCGGCGGCGCTGACCACCCGGGTGCGAGTCGCCGGCAGCGACCAGATCAACGCCGCCGATACGAAGAAGGTGGCGGCATCGAAGGCGAAGGCGAAGGTGAGCCCGGCAGTGGCGTCCGGGATCAGCCCGCCGAAGGTCACCAGCGGCAGCGATGCCAGCGCCCAGCTGAACCCCGCACCGAGCGGGATGGTCCCGAACGTGGAGCCGAGGATGAGGCTGTTGGCGGTAACCAACCCTTCGGCGCCGACCAGGCGGGGCACCATGGCGTTGCGCGGCGCCTGGCCCAGCAGGCTCAACATTTCCAGACCGAAGTTGACCGCCGCCAGGACGGGGAGGTTGGTTGCGAACAGAAGTGCCGGTACCAGCAACCCTCGCCCGACGTCGGCGATGACTACCAGCTTGCGCCGATCGAATCGATCGGTGAGGACCCCAACGACAGGCCCGACGATGAGCCCGGGAACGATTCGCGACAGCAGGGCGAGCAGCACCCCCACCTCACCCCCGATGGCGTTGCCAAGTGCGATGGTGGCGAACAAGGTGATCCAGTCGCCGGTGCTGGACACCAGACTGGCCCACCAGTACCTGGCAAACGGACCGGAGACGATCATCGAGACACCCGATCTGGGCACGATGTCGGTCATGTGGTCAGGTTAGGAGCGGCCCCGGCGAGCCACGAGGCAACGCCGCCGGAGGATCACCTCTCGGGGCCGGCCCGCTTCCTGGCCTTGGGCTTGGGCTTGGGCTTGCCGGGCCCCTTGGCCTTCCGCTCGGCGATGAGCTCGACGGCCCGCTCCAGGGTGATGCCTTCCACCGTGTCGGCGGCCCGCAGCGAGGCGTTGGTCTCCCCGTCGGTGACGTACGGTCCGAACCGCCCGTCGCGCACATGGATGGTGGTGCCTTCGGTGGTGGGACCCAATTGGCGCAGCGAGGCGGCGGCGCGGCGGGCCTGCTTGGGCTGGGCCAGCTTGGCGATGGCCTCATCCAGGGTGATGGTGAGCAGCTCGTCCTCGGCGTCCAGGCTGCGGGTCTCCTTGCCCCACTGCAGATAGGGGCCGTATCGTCCATTGCGGGCGGACACTTCTCCCCCCTCAGGGTGCTCGCCGACGATCCGGGGGATCTGGAGCAACCCGATGGCATCGGCGAGCGACACCGCTTCGCTGGTCATCGCCTTGAACAGCGAGGATCGCCGCGGGGTCTGCTTCGGCTTGGCGTCGGGGTCGGCCTCGCCCAGCTGCACGTATGGGCCGTAACGGCCGTGGCGCAGGGTGATCACCTCGCCGGTGTCGGGATGGTGGCCCAGCTGGCGGTCTCCCGATGGCATCGACAGCAGCTCCATCGCCTTGTCGATGGTCAGCTCGTCGGGGGCCAGGTCTTCGGGGATGCTGGCGGTGTCCTCACCCCGCTTGAGATACGGTCCGTACCTGCCCACCCGAGCGACCACCGGCTCCCCGTCGGCGTCGACGCCGATGGGGATGGCGTTGACCAGCCGGGGATCGATGGCGTCCAGGTTCACCTGCACCAGATCGTGCAGACCCTTGCGGCCGTTGCCGAAGTAGAACCGCTTCAACCACGGGATCGACTGCTTGTCGCCGGCGGCGATGTCGTCCAGGTCGTCCTCCATCCGGGCGGTGAAGGCGTAGTCGACCAGATCCTCGAAGTGGGTCTCCAGCAAGCCGATGGTGGCGAAGGCGGTGAGGGTGGGCACCAGCGCCGTCGCCTTCTTGAACACGTAACCACGGTCCTGGATGGTGGAGATGATCGAGGCGTAAGTGGAGGGGCGTCCGATACCCAGCTCCTCGAGCCGTTTTACCAATGAGGCTTCGGTATAGCGGGCGGGCGGTTTGGTCTGGTGACCCTCGGCGTCGATCGACACCGCCGTCGCCGGGTCCTCGGCGCGCATTGGCGGCAGCGGCCGCTCCTGGTCGTCGAGAGCGGCGTCGGGATCGTCGCGTCCCTCCACATAGGCGCGCAAGAACCCGGGGAAGGTGATGGTGAGGCCCGAGGCGACGAACTCGACGGGTCGACCATCGGCCGACGTCGCCCCCAGCCGGGCGGCGATGCTCTCGCCGACGGCGTCCTTCATCTGCGAGGCCACGGTTCGCTTCCAGATAAGGTCGTAAAGGCGGGCCTCGTCCGATCCGGGCCCGAGGGCGCTGGCCATGGTTGCTGGTTCGGTGAAGCGGTCGCCGGCAGGGCGGATCGCCTCGTGAGCCTCTTGGGCGTTCTTCACCGCGCTGGTGTACATCCGGGGCTTGCCCGGCAGGTACGCCGACCCGTAGCGGTCGGCCACCAGGTTGCGGGCGGCGTCGACGGCCGACGCCGCCAGGGTGACCGAGTCGGTGCGCATGTAGGTGATGTACCCCGCCTCGTACAGCCGCTGCGCCGCCGCCATCGCCCGTCGGGCCGCAAAGCGGAGCTTGCGACCCGCCTCCTGCTGCAGCGTCGCGGTGCGGAACGGCGGGTACGGTCGTCTGGTGTACGGCTTGGCTTCCACCGACACCACGGTGAACCGGGCGTTGGCCAGACCGGCCGCCAGCGAGGTGGCGGTGCTCTCGTCGAGGATCAGGCGAGCCGCCCTCGCCGACTTGGCGGAGCCGTCGTCGGCGAAGTCCGTGCCGGTGGCCACCCGCTCCCCATAGACGGTGGCCAGAGTTGCCTCGAAGGCGGTGGGATCATCGGCCACGGTGAAGGTCCCGGTGAGCCCCCAGTATGAGGCGCTGACGAAGGCCATCCGCTCCCGTTCCCGCTCGACGATGATCCGGGTGGCCGGTGACTGCACCCGACCAGCGGACAGACCCTGGCGAACCTTGCGCCACAGCACCGGGGACACCTCGTAGCCGTACAGCCGGTCGAGGATGCGGCGCGCCTCCTGGGCGTCGACCAGGCGGCGGTCGAGCTGGCGGGGATGTTCCATCGCCTGGCGGATGGCGGCCCGGGTGATCTCGTGGAACACCATGCGCTGCACCGGCTGCTTGGGTTTGAGCACCTCGAGCAGATGCCAGGCGATCGACTCGCCCTCGCGGTCCTCGTCGGTGGCGAGGTAGACCTCGTCGGCGTCCTTGAGGAGCTGCTTGAGCCTGGTGACCTGCTTCTTCTTGTCGGCAGGCACCACGTAGAGCGGCTTGAAGTCGTTGTCCACATCAACCCCGAGTCGAGCCCACGGCTCGCCGCGATAGGCGTTGGGAATCTCCGACGACGACTCAGGGAGGTCCCGGATGTGCCCGATCGACGACTCCACGACGAAGCCCTTGCCGAGGAACCCGGCAATGGTGCGGGCCTTGGCCGGCGATTCGACGATGACCAGCTTGGTTGGCATCAGAACACACGTTCGTTGTGGAAGGGCGACAGGTTGACCCAGCAACGGCGCCTCTGTCAACCCCAAAGGTGTCGCCGCGGGAGGATGTCTGGTACCTCGGGCAGCTCGATGGTCACCGCACCTCGGCGAAGGCGGCCAGCATTCTGTCGACCACGGCGGCCCAGGTGAAGTCCGCCTCCATCCGGACCCGTCCGGCGGCACCCATCCGGTGACGGAGGGCGCCGTCTGCAGTGAGGGTACGCAGGGCGCCGACCAGCTGATCGTGGGTGGCCACCACATACCCCGTCTCGCCGTCGACGACGGTCTCGGGGGAACCACCGGAGGCCCCGGCGATTACGGGAAGCCGGGAGGCGGCGGCCTCGAGGAACACCAACCCCAGCCCCTCCACCTCGAGCCCGAACCAGCGCGACCGGCAGGGCATGGCGAACACGTCGAGGGAGGCATAGATGCGCGGCAGCTGGTCCCAGGGGGGATCGATCACGAATCGGACCGGCACCCCGAGGCGGGTGGCCTGCCGGCGCAGGCTGCGCTCCATTCGTCCGGTGCCCGCCAGCACCACGTCGAGGGCGGTACCCTCGAGGCGGAGCTCGGCGACGGCGTCGAGCAGCAGATGCTGCCCCTTGCGGGGGACGAACCGGCTGACACACCCCACCACCGGAACCGGTGGCTTGGTGCCGATGGTCGGGGTGAAGGTGGCCAGGTCGACCCCGGCGCCCAGGTAGTGCACCGGCTTGCCGGTGAGAGCCTCGACCGGTCCCACCGTGTAGCGGCTGACGGCGAAGCGCAGGTCGGCCGCCGCCAGACATCTCCTCAGCACACCGGCGGCCCCGGGCACGGCGGCGGGCAGGGTGACCTCGGCGCCATGGCTGAGCACGGCCACCGGGCGATCGAGCCGGCGACGGATGCGGTCGGTCATCAGCGGTAGCGGCCACGGGGCCCCGAACAGCACCACGTCGACGTCGACGCCCGCCAGCTGGGACACCACCCAATCGGTCACACCGGTGGTGGGCCACAGGAACCTTCGGTGATGGCGGATCACCGTGGCCGCACTGCCGGCGGGGCCCCCCCTCGGGGCCAGGACCACCACCTCTCCCGGGTAGGCGTCGACCAGGCTGCCCAGGTAGCGCTGGATCCCGCCCCGTTGTGGCGGGAAATCGTTGGTGACCACGGCCAGCCGTGGCACCTCGGTCACCTCACCCGCCGCCCAGGTGGCGCCCGGTGTTCCAGCTCACCAGGAGCGGCCCCCGGGCGGTGTAGGCGATGCGTCCCAGGGCGGTGTTACCCAGCGAACGCAGGCGGGGACGATCGGCGAAGCTCAATCCGAGTAACCCGTTGACGTAGGCCGAGGTCGCCGTCCTATGGCTGACCACCCCCACGACCCGCTCCGGGTTGGCGGCCACGATGGCGTCGATGGCCGCCGTCATCCGCTCCCTGGCGGCGGAGAACGTCTCCCCGCTGCCGCCGCGAACGATGTCCTCGCCCGACATCAGCCGGCCCCACAGCTCGGGGTGGCCGGCGGCGATCTCCCCGGTTGTGAGGTTCTCCCACGCCCCGAACCCGATCTCCTTGAGATCGTCCACCACCTGGGGTTCGAGGTCCTGGGCGGAGCCGATCGCTTCGGCGGTGTGGCGGGCGCGCAGCAGCGGCGAGGTGAACAGGGCTTCGAGTCGGGGCACTCCGGCGGCGGCGTTGGCCGCCTGAGCGGTGCCCACCTCGTTGAGCGGCCAGTCGCCGTGGCCCTGCCACCGGTGCTCGACGTTGGCCGCTGTCTCGCCGTGACGGATCAGCACCACATCGGTCTCGCCGCGGCGGCGGGGCGGGTCGTCGTCGAGATGTGCCGTGTCGTTGTACGACACCAGCTGGAATCCCCGGTCGCCGACTGCGGCGGTGGTGGTGCCGGTGTTGGCCATAAGCCGCAGCGGGGCGGGACGGGCCAGGCCGATGAGGTCGGCGACCAGCGAGGACAACGCCACCCCATGGCTCACCACCAGTGCCGCCCCGCCTGGCCCGACCCGGGTGACCAGGTCCTCGAACGCCTCACGGGTGCGGGCGGCGACGCTGGACAGTCGCTCGCCACCTCCGAGGGCCACGTCGTCACCCCGCTCCACGGCGGCCAGGTCTGCGGCGTGGAGGCGGCGGACATCGGCCAACGACATCCCCTCCCACACCCCGACGTCCGGTTCACGCCACCGCGGATCGGTCTCGAACGGCAGACCGAGCGCTTCGGCGGTGGACATGGTTCGTCCCAGATCCGAGGCGATGACGAGGTCCGGCGGATGGGTGGCGATGCGGGCGGCGAGCCGCCTCACCTGGAGGGCGCCGGCAACGCTCAGCTCGGTGTCGGTGGCTCCCTGCCAGAGCCCGGCAACGTTGGCGGCGGTTTCTCCGTGGCGGACAAGGACAATTGAGGCGTCCATCACACGAACGTGGAGGCGAAGATCAGGCTGACGATGGTCATCACCTTGATGACGATGTTCATCGCCGGGCCTGCGGTGTCTTTGAAGGGGTCGCCGATGGTGTCGCCCACCACCGCCGCCTTGTGCGCCTCCGAACCCTTGCCTCCGTAGGCGCCGGCCTCGATGAACTTCTTGGCGTTGTCCCAGGCGCCGCCGGCGTTGGCCATGAAGATGGCGAGCAGGAACCCGCTGATCAACGCCCCGGCGAGCAGCCCGCCAAGCGCCTGCACCGAGACGAACCCAACCAGCAGCGGGAGAGCCACCGCCAGCGCCCCGGGGAGGAACATCTCCCGCAAGGCGGCTCGGGTGGAGATGTCAACCGCCTGGGAGTGATCGGGATGGACCCCGGGCTCGCCGGCGAGCAGCCCCGGGATCTCGCGGAACTGGCGGCGCACCTCTTCGATCATCTGGTTGGCGGCCCGACCCACCGCCTGGATGGTCATGGCGGCGAACAGGAACGGGAACATGGCACCGATGAACAGACCAACCGTGGTGGAGATGTCGAGCAGGTCGATGGTGGGCAGGTTGTCGGGACCGACCGCCTGACGGAAGGCGAAGAACAGGGCGAGCGATGTCACCGCCGCCGAACCGATGGCGAATCCCTTGGCGACGGCGGCGGTGGTGTTGCCCAGGGCATCCAGGGCGTCGGTGGCCTGGCGCACCTCCACGGGCAGCTTGGCCATCTCGGCGATGCCGCCGGCGTTGTCGGCGATGGGTCCGTAGGCGTCGACCGACACCGTGATCCCCAGGGTAGCCAGCACCCCGATGGCGGAGATGGCGATGCCGTAGATGCCTCCGCCGTCGAAGGCCAGCTCCCCGGCCCAGTGGGCCCCGGCCATCCCCAAGGCGGTTACCACCACGCTGAAGGCGGCCGACCGCATCCCCTCCGCCACACCGGACAGCACGAAGGTGGCGGGTCCGGTCTGCGCCTGGCGGGCCACCTCCTTGACCACCCGGTGGCTATCGCTGGTGAAGATCTCCGAGATGCGCCCGATCAGGTAACCGACCACGAGCCCGGCGGACACTGCCAGGAACAAACCCCACGGGTTGGCGATCCCGGTCACATCGCCCAGCACCACGGGGGTGAGGACGGCGACACCGACCACGGTCACCCCCATGGCAACCCAAGTGCCCAGGTGCAGCGCCGCCGCCAGACCGGGACCCCGGGGTCGCACCAGCAGGGCACCCACGATGGAGCCCACCATTCCCACGGCGGCGATCATCAGCGGGTACAGCAGGAGGTGGGACAGGAAGGTGGCCCCGGCGAAGGCGAACCCGGCGTAGGCGATGGGGGCGATCAGCGCCCCCAGGTACGACTCGAACAGGTCGGCGCCCATACCGGCCACATCGCCGACGTTGTCCCCGACGTTGTCGGCGATCACCGCCGGGTTGCGAGGGTCGTCCTCGGGGATGCCCTCCTCGACCTTGCCCACCAGATCGGCACCGATGTCCGCCGCCTTGGTGAAGATACCCCCACCCACCCGGGAGAACAGGGCGATGGACGACCCGCCCAGCCCGAGGGCGGTGAGCACGCTGAACGGCTCGTCAACCTCGAGCACGATGACGAACAGCCAGTAGCCGGTGGCGAGACCGACCAGGGCCAGCCCGGCCACGGTGAACCCCATTACCGCCCCGCCACGGAAGGCGATGGGGAGCGCCCGTTGGATCCCTCCGGTGCGGGCCCCCTCGGCGGTCCTGGCGTTGGCGGCGGTGGCCATTTGCATCCCGATGAGCCCGGCCAGCGCCGACAGAACGGCACCGGTGACGTAGGCGATGGCGCCCCAGGGGCGTCCCCAGTCGAGCAGCACGTAGATGAGCGTGGCCAGCAGAGCGACGAACACCGCCACCACCTGGTACTCCCGCCTGATGAACGTCATCGAGCCCTGCCGGATGGCCACCATCAGCTCCTGCATCCGCTCGTTGCCGGGGCTGGTGGCGAGCACCATGCGGGAAAAGGCACCCGCCAGGGCCAGTCCGGCGAGCCCGGACGCGATGGCGATGTACACCCAGACTTCGGGGTCCATAACGCTCCAGGGAGGGTCGGGAGAGCGGCGATTGTAGGGAGGTCGCCACCGGTGACCCCAGACGGGCACTCGCAGCGCCCGACGGCATTGGGCGGCACCGTCGGTACCATCACCGCACCGTGGCGAGACGACCGTTGTTCCTACCTGCCGTCCTCACCCTGGCGTTGGCCCTGGGTGCCGGGGCGTGCTCGTCCGTGGGTTCACCCGGAGACGGCGCCCCGCTGACCAGCGACACGTCGTCGTCACCACCCGCGACGGCAGCGCCGTCCGCCCCGCCGACCACGTCGTCTTCTACCAGCACCTCAACGACGACCTCGACCACGACCACCCCGCCACCCCCGACGACGCTGACCCTGCGTGGTGACGTTCCCCCGCACCTGGGTGCCGCAGCCGAGCGCTTCTACAACCACGTCATCGATCCCGCCCGCCCGACGGCGATGCCGCCCGGGTTGGCCCGGCACGTGGCCGGGTACCCGGTGGAGCCGGGACGGGTAAAGGCGAAAGGGTCGGTGGCCACCTTGGCCAACGGCGACCGGGTGGGGGTGGTCGTCACCGACGCCGGCGGGGTCGTCTTCGTCAATCCGGCCGGGCCCAACCGTGGGTGGCGCCCGGTGGCCGCCATGCTCGACGGTATCGAGCCCTGGCTGGGACCGGAGGGTCCCCGCCACCTGCTGGTGCTCGGCTCCGACGCCAGGGTGGGCCAGGATCAGCTCAACCTGCGAGCCGACAGCGTTCACATCCTCAGCATGCGACCGCGCCACGGTGACGGAGCGCTGGTGGGATTCCCCCGCGACAGCTGGATCCAAGGCAGCAAGCTCACCGACCTGATGCCGGGTCGGGGCCCCGAGGGGATGCTCGACATCATCGGCGCCACCTCGGGCATCAACCTCGAGGGGTATGTCGCCGTCGGATTCGAGGGGTTCCTCGGCCTCATGGAGGATCTTGGCGATCTCGCCATCGACCTGCCGGTGGCGATGAACAGCGGCAACACTTGGGACGACTACCCCGAGGGCCCGCAGGTTCTCGACCCCCAGCTCACCCTGCGGCTGGCCCGGATCCGCAAGGGTCTCCCCCAAGGTGACTTCGACCGGAGCGTCAACCAGGGCCGCATCATCCTGGCGGCGCTCTCCATGGTGCAAGAGCGCGGGCTGCGATACCTGCCGGCCTGGGTTGCCAGCTACAGCCGCCACGGCTTCACCGATCTCGACACCGAGGCGCTGGTCACCTTCGCCGCCGCCGCCCAGGTCGCCGACCCGGCCGCCATCACCAACATGGTGCTCCCCGGCTCGGTGGGCTTCGTGGGAGCCGCATCCGTGGTGTTCCTTGGCAGCGGCGCCGAGGCCGTCTACGCCGACCTAACCGACGCCATCATCGGCAACGAGTAGCAGAGCCATCGCAGCCGACCCCTCGATGTCGCGCCTCAGCCGACCACGCCGCCGTCCACCCCGAGTTCGGCAGTGACCGCCGCCAACCGGCGGTCGAGGGTCCACAGCGGGACCCTGGTGAGCATTGCCGATGTGAGCAGGTGAACATCGACCCATCCGATGCCCCGCCCATGCAAGCGGCGGCGTTCCAACAGGGCGAGTGCCTCGTCGTGATCGGCGATCACCGCCGATGGGAGCCCACCGAGAAGGCCGAGCAGCGTCGGGCGTTCGTGCAGATTGCCACACGCCAGCTCGCCGAGGATGAACGGGTGCATCTCGACCAGCCCGCCAACGAGGAGCTCGCCGAGCCGCCGGTTGTGGCGCCTCAGGTGGTCCACCCAGACCGAGGTGTCGACGATCACGCCGGCCGGCGGCGCCGCGGTGGCGTCAGCTGCGGCTCCGAACCCCCTAGGGCGGCAAGCCGGCGAGCCCGTTCCCGCGCCACCAGGGCGCGCAGCCCTTCGTGTACCAATGTCGTCTTCTCCTTGATACCGGTGGCCCGGCGAGCTTGTTCGACGAGTTCATCGCTGAGGTTCAGTGTCGTGCGCATCTGTATCAGTATGCACGATAGGTCTGCATCAATCAAGGGCCTGCAATGGGCGGGAAGTTCTTGTCGAACAGACGTTCGTCGCCGGGCTATCGTGGGCGTATGACCACCGCATGGCAGCCCTCGCTGCTCGAAGCGGCATCCCAGCCGCAATTGGGCAACGTGGCCGACGGCATGACCCGGACCGGTCTGGCCTCGGGTGCTTGGGTCGATTACCGGCCCGGCTGGCTGTCCGGTGCCGACCTGCTGTTCGAGGCGCTTTCCGATGGGGTGCCGTGGCACGCCGAGACCCGGCGCATGTACGACCGAGTGGTCGACGTCCCCCGCCTCACCCAGTTCTACGGTGCCGGCGAGCCGCTGCCCCATCCCGTGCTCGATGACGCTCGGTCGCAGCTGAGCCGAGCCTACGCCACCGACCTCGGCGAGCCGTTCGTGTCCGTCGGGCTGTGCCTGTACCGCGACGGCACCGATTCGGTGGCTTGGCATGGCGACCGTATCGGGAGGGGCGCCGACGGCGACACCATCGTGGCCATCGCGTCGGTGGGTTCGCCCCGTTCCCTGCTGCTACGTCCCCACCAGGGCGGAGCGTCGCTGGGGTTCTCACTGGGGCACGGCGATCTGCTGGTCATGGGCGGGTCGTGCCAGCGCACCTGGGATCACTGCGTGCCCAAGACGGCCCGGCGAGTCGGGCCGCGTATCTCCATCCAGTTCCGCCCCCAGGGTGTGCGCTGAGACGGGACCGATCAGATAGACAGGGTGCCCTGCGGATCGATGTGATCAAGCGTGATATCGGCACCAGCCAACCCGCCTACCACGCGTAGGTACAGCCCCCAGCCCGTCTCATTGAGCCCACCGTCGTGGATGGGGAATGCCTTGGTCGGAGCGACCTCGTTGAGGAAGTCGGCGGTGGCCGCCGCCCGCGCCCATGGTGCCGTAAGCGGCAGGGCGAGCACATCGATGGCGGCGGGCGCGGTGTCGTAGGCGTCGCCGGGATGGAACAATCGGGGACCGCCCCCGTCGGAGACGACGTAGCCGACATTGCCCACCCGCGGCAACGAGGGATGGATGACCGCATGTGCCCCGCCAACCACTTCAACCACGGTGTCGGCGAAGTCCAGCCGGTCGCCTGGGTTGGCGACGGCGGCGTCCAGCCCCCGCTCGGCGAGCAGCGTTATCGCACCCTCCTCAGCCACCAACCGGGCTTCGGGATTCCGGCCCATGAGCCCGGCGATGTTGACGGCGTCGACATGGTCGGGGTGCTGGTGGGTGACCAGGACGGCGTCCAAGTCCGACAGGTCGTGCCAGTCGGTGGTGTAGGCACCCGGGTCGATGAGGAGTCGAGCCGAGGATGTCTCCACCAGGACAGCGGCGTGGCCGAGGCGAGTCACTTGCACCGCGGCGAGTATGGCATCGTCTCAGCGCGGCGTCACGGCGAGGCGACCACGATCTTGGTGGGATCGAACTCGGCGGTGGCGACGGCCGACACCGTGGGTTGGCCAAACACGATGAGGTCGACCGCCCCGGCGACGACCACGGTCACCGTGCGCCGATCCCAGCTGCGGTCGACCGGGCAGTCGCAGCTGGTGACGGCCATGCCGTGGAAGGCGGCGAACCGCTGTGCCTCGGCGGCGGGTGTCCCCGGGGTGCCGAAACCGTGGAAGGTGACCGGGGCGGCGGCCAAGGCGGCGGCGTCGGCGGCGGCAACGGCCGTGGCCCGACCGGCGAGAAACAGCCCGATGTCGGCGACCACCAGGGCGAGCATCATCGCCGCCGCCATCACCGCCACCATCAGCACCGTGGCCGATCCTCGTTCGATACCGGCTTGGCCGGTGTGGGGCGGCGGGCGGCAACGCCGCCACCACCCAAACCGGGTCGCCGTCATTGCTCCACCCGCATGGTGGCTCGCCCGGTGAGCTGAACCCCGGCACCCCCGAACCACGATCCGAGGACGTGTTCCAGCCTGACGACGACCTCCGCCGGGGCCCCGACCACCGCCGGGCGGCTCACCGACACCGCCGCCGAGCCGCCCCGGCTGCCC
>JACDBE010000001.1 GCA_013695075.1 Acidimicrobiia bacterium | reverse complement strand
CTGCTCGAGGAGTCTGACATTGTCGTGACCAACCCACCGTGGAGTCTCATTCGAGAGTTCATCCCTCTGCTCGCTCATCACAAGAGGCAGTTTTTGGTACTGGGAGACCAGAACGCCATCACATACCGCGAGGTTTTTGAACAGATCGTGGCCAACAACCTCTGGTTCGGCTACAACAATGGCGGCACGAAGTGGTTCCAGGTCCCGGACTATTACGAAATCGAGACCGGGTCCCGCAAGAAGATCGTCGACGGTGTCAAGTACTTCAGCATGGGACGCGCGTACTGGTTTACCAATCTCGACACGACCAAGCGGCATGAGCCGCTGACGCTCTACAAGCGCTACACACCGGAGGAGTACCCCACCTATACCAACTACAAGGCGATCGAGGTGGCCAAGGTTTCGGAGATCCCGAAGACCTACGACGATCGAAGCTGGTCGATGAGCCTCAGCAGCTCCTGATCTCCAGGACGTTGCACCTTCGCGACGTGTCTAGTCAGGACCACCTCCGACGCCCTGCTCCCGTGGGGCCCTCCCCGCCAGGTTGAGTTACCCCCAGCGCTGTCCACAGGTGTGGAGAACTACACGTATGTGATTTCAGGGTGGCGGGTGAGTGACGTCAAGGGTACCGAAGACGACGGTGGCGTTCACTAGCAGGGTGGGGCCGTCGGTGACGGTCTCGGTGGCGTTCTGCCAGCCCCCGAACAACGGCAGCCCGCGCATCTCCGCCCGCCATCCGTGCGGTATCACGATGTCGGCTGCGCCGAACATGGCGACGACGTCGACGACCGCACCGGGGACAAGGGTGGCCTCGGTGAGGTCGAGGTCGGCGCTGCCGAAGATGGCGGTGACGGAGCCCCCCGAGAAGCGTGGTGACCGGTTGAAGGCCTGCTGGCTGGACAGCAGCGCCAGCACCGTCATCCGTTCCCCGGTGCCGGGGGACGGATCGGGCCGGCCCCTGGTCCACCCGGCGACGATGGCGGTCCCGCCCAGGATCAGCAGTATCGAGCCGAACAGCGGCCAGGCCACGTCGGCGTCGACGAGTCCGGTGGTGTTCGCCAGCAGCGCTCCGCCCAGCCCGACGAGGAACAGCGCCGGGAACCAGTGCCCCGGGTTGAGCGTGAGCTGGGCGATCCCGGCCACCACCAGCAGTACCGGCCACCAGGCGCCGATCAGCTCGGGGGCGTCGACCGTCCCGCCCAGGTCGAGCAGGAACAGCACCCCGGCGATCACCAGCGCACCACCCACCAGTAGCCGCCCCGGATTGAACTGCATGCCCGCTCCCCCGCTCTGTCGTCGGTCGGACCGAGCCCGAACCGTACCCGCCTCGGCCCGCTCCCCGGTGACCGGGCGGCCGGCTCCATAGTCACCGCCCCGCCCTACGCTGCCGCCACGATGTCGCCCCGCACCCTGCTGGCCGTGCTCGCCGCCGCGCTGATCCTTGTCGGGTTCGGCATCGCCGGGTTCCTAATGCTCGGGCAAAGCGACACCCCGGCGGTGGTCGCCGCCGCCACCACCAGCACCGCCACCACTGGCACCACGGACACCGCACCGTCCACCACCTCGACGGCACCGTCGTCCACCACGCCGACCGCCGGCTACACCCCGCCGACCGCCGGCTACACCCCGCTGTTCGAGGAAGCGCCCTGTGCCTTCGACCTGGTCACCAACCGCCAGTACCGCTGCGGCTACCTGGTGGTTCCCGAGGATCGCAGCGAACCCGGTGGCACCCAGGTGCGGATCCACGTCGCCATCTTCGACAGCACCGACTCGAATGCGCCCGACGACCCCATCATCTACCTCGACGGTGGGCCCGGGGGGGAGAGCCTGGCCACATTGCAGTTCAGCCTGGAACCCACCTGGGCGCCGTTCATCGACACCCGCGACATGATCTTCTTCGACCAGCGGGGCATCGGCTCGTCAACCCCATCGTTGGAGTGTCCCGAGACCCGGGAACTCACCTTCGAGCTGCTCGACGACGACATCAGCGGCGAGGAGTACGCCATCGCCGAACTGGCCGCCACCGAGACCTGCCGCGACCGGCTGGTGGCTGACGGAGTCGACCTCACCCAGTACAACAGCGCCACCAACGCTCAGGACATCGCCGACCTGCGCATCGCCCTCCGCCTCGACGAGTGGAACCTGTTGGGGATCAGCTACGGCACCCGGTTGGCGCAGACGGTGATGCGGGACCATCCCCAAGGGGTGCGTAGCGTCATCCTGGACTCGACGTACAGCCCCCAGGAGGACCTGGTGTCGGCGACTCCGGCCAACCTGGTGCGTGCCTTCGAGCAGCTGTGGGCCGGTTGCGCCGCCGACACCGAATGCGCCGCCACCTATCCCGACCTGGAGAACCGGTTCTGGGCGCTGCGGGACCGGCTCGACGCCGAACCGCTGTTCACCGAGATAGCCGACGTGTTCACCGGCGAGGATCATCGCGCCGTGGTCAATGGCGACGTCCTCATCGGCGCCTTCTTCCAGGGGCTGTACAGCGTCGACACCATCCCGGTGCTTCCCAAGGTGATCGCCGACCTGGAGCAGGGCGACACCGACAGCGTCGCCACCCTGCTCACCAACAACCTGGCCAACGGTGCCTTCTTCAGCTGGGGAATGCACCTGTCGGTGGAGTGTTTCGAGGAGGTGCCCTTCGCCGACGAGGCCGAGGTCGACGAAGCCGCCGCCGAGGCCGACCCCCGCCTCGGTGACTGGTTCGAGGGCGCCACCAACGTCGGGCCGGCGGTGTTCGCCTTGTGCGACCTGTGGCAGGCCGGCGCCGGACCTATGGTGGAGAACGAGGCGATCGCCAGCGACCTACCCACCCTGGTGATGGCCGGTGGGTACGACCCGATCACCCCGCCGGCGTGGGGGGAACGGGTGGCCGGGCAGCTCGCCGCCGCCACCTACGTCGAGTTCCCCGCCGTCGGCCACGCCGCCTCGGTGGCCGGCCCGTGTCCCCAGGAGGTCGCCCTCGACTTTCTCGACGACCCCACCGCCGAACCTGACACCTCGTGTGTCGACGCCATGGCACCCATCGACTTCGTGGTTCCCGGCCAGGCGGCGGCCCCGGTGGACCTGATCCCGTTCGAAGAGCAGATACTCGCCCTCGCCATCACCGGGGTACGTCCGCAAGGATGGGACACCCTGGGTAACGGGGCGTGGAGCCGGGGTGCAACGGCCCTGGATCCCACCGTGCTGGTCCAGCAGGCGGCTCCCGCCGTCCTCGACCCCGAACAGGCCCTGGGGCTGCTGTCGGCCAGCCTCGAGTTCGAGGACGATCCCGCTCCGGTGGGCACCGTGCAGGGAACCGACCGCACCTGGACGGTCTACGAGGCAACGGCGCAGGGCGAGCTCACCCTGGTGGCGATCGGTCCCGGCACCACCGACACCGGCGTGGTGATCCTCAGCATGGACCGTGCCGAACGGGAGGCGCTGTACGACACGGTGCTGGTCCCGGTGCTCGAGGCGTTCACCACCGGCTGAGCTGCCTTGCGGCGCCGGCCGGGTTACGACAGGGCCAGGTTGAGCAGTTGGTGGCGGGTGGCATGCAGCCGCTCCGACATGACTTCGGCGATGCGAGCCATCACCCTGTAGCCGGTTGCCGGCTGCTCGTCGAACCGGGAGCGCAGGGCGG
>JACDBE010000372.1 GCA_013695075.1 Acidimicrobiia bacterium | reverse complement strand
AGAGCACGACGATGCGCGCCCCGGTCTCCTTGACCCACTCCTGTACCTTGACGAACTCCTCCTGGAGCCGAACCACCTCCGCCTGGTAGGCCTTGTTCTTGACCTTGGGGGGCTTGGTGGTGGTGGTTTCGGTGGTCATCACCTAACCGTAGCGCTATCACCATGCCCGATGCTCCCCAGGCTCAGCTGAGCCGACCGGCCTATCCTGGCAACCATGTACCGACCACCGCTGCGTGACATCAAGTTCGTGCTGGAACACGTCGTCGACTTGGAGGCGCTGGTCAAGCTCCCCGCATACGACCACGTCGATGTCGGCACCGTCCACGGGCTGCTCGACGAGGCGGGACGGTTCATGAGTGAGGTGGTGGCCCCCACCAACCGGGTAGGCGACACCCAGGGGGCGATACGTAACGACGACGGCACCGTCACCGTCCCCGAGGAGTTCGCCAAGGCGTACCAGCAGTACGTGGCGGCCGGGTGGAACGGGATCAAGAGCGATCAAGGCTACGGGGGGCATGGGTTCCCCGGGGTCATCGGGCTCGCCGTCCAGGAGATGCTGACCACCGCCAACATGGCTTTCTCGCTGTGCCCCATGCTCACCATGAGCGCCATCCTGGCCCTGACCCACCACGGCACCGAGGAGCAGAAGGTCACCTACCTGGAGAAGCTGATCTCCGGGGAGTGGACGGGGACCATGGTGCTCACCGAACCCGAGGCCGGTTCCGACCTGGGGGCGCTGCGCGCCAAGGCCACCCCGGCCGACGACGGCACCTGGCGGGTGAGCGGCACCAAGATCTTCATCACCTGGGGCGAGCACGACATGGCGGAGAACATCGTCCATCTGGTGCTGGCCCGCGCCCCCGACGGCCCGCCGGGTACCAAGGGCATCAGCCTGTTCATCATCCCCAAGTTCCTCCCCGACGCCGATGGACGACCCGGGGAGGCAAATGCGGTGAGCTGCGTGTCCATCGAGCACAAGCTGGGCATCCATGGCAGCCCCACCTGCGTGATGGCGTTCGACGAGGCGGTCGGCTACCTGGTGGGCGAGGTCAACGACGGGATGCGGGCGATGTTCACCATGATGAACGACGCCAGGCTCCACGTCGGGTTGGAGGGGCTGGGGATCACCGAGCGTGCCTACCAGCTCGCCGCGGCCCACGCCGCCCAGCGCACCCAGGGCCGGGCGGTGGGGGCATCACATGTAACGGCAACGCCCATCATCGAGCATCCGGACGTGCGCCGCATGCTGCTGACGATGAAGGCCTACAGCGAGGCGATGCGAGGACTGCTGTACGACACCGCCCGGGCGATCGACCTGTCCCATCAACACCCCGACCAGTCGACGCGACGCCACTTCCACGACCGCGCCAGCCTGCTCACCCCGGTCGCCAAGGCATGGTGCACCGATCTGGGAGTGGAGATGGCGTCCCTGGGGGTGCAGATCCACGGCGGCATGGGATTCGTCGAGGAGACCGGCGCCGCCCAGTACTACCGGGACGCCCGTATCGCTCCCATCTACGAAGGCACCAACGGCATCCAGGGGGTCGACCTGGTGACCCGCAAGCTCCCCCTCGCCGGCGGCGAGGTGGTGCGGTCCTACCTCGATGAGCTGGCCGGGATCTGCACCGAACTGGAGGCGGCGGGCACCGAGCTGGCATCGGTGCGCCGCGGGCTGGAGCAGGGTGTCGACCAGCTACGCACCGCCACCGACTGGCTGCTCTCCCGGACCGACCCCAACGACGCCCTGGCGGCCGCCACCCCGTACCTGCGGCTGTTCGGGACGGTGGCCGGCGGCTGCTACCTGGCCCGCCAGGCGCGGGCGGCCGTCGACGGAGCCGGCGACGACGACTTCCTCGCCGCCAAGGTGGCCACCACCCGCTTCTACGTCGACCAGCTTCTCCCCCAGGCATTCGGCTTGGTGCCCGCAGCAACCGCCGACGCCTCGGCCCTGTTCGCCGTCACCACCGAGATGCTCGGGGTGTGAAGCGGCTCGCCGAGGTCGCGCTGGCGGCGCTGGCGGTGACCGTGGTCGTGGGCACCC
>JACDBE010000368.1 GCA_013695075.1 Acidimicrobiia bacterium | reverse complement strand
GCCACTGCATCACCGAGAACCCGAGACACAAGGCGATGGCGGCGGCGCAGATCACCGCCCAGATGCGGCTCCCCAGCGACAGGGTGACCTCGGTGAGCAGCACCAGCAGCGCCGCCACCAGCAGCACCACCTCGGGAGCGATGGGAAGGAAGGCGATGGAGTCCATCAGCCGTCACCGTCCTCGGCGGCGATCTCGATGGCGTCCATCCTCCCCAGGTCGGGCACCCGGTAGTCGGTGGTGGCCTCGATGCGGTCGAGGATGGCCTCCACCGCCGGCTCTATGCGGTCCATCGCCGGCTTGGGATACACCCCGAGGAAGACGATGAGCAGCGCCAGCGGCGCCAGGATCACCCGCTCCCGCACATCGAGGTCGAGCAGCTTGTCGTTCTGCGGCTTGTCGATGGGTCCGGTGAACACCCGTTCGTAGGCCCACAGCAGGTAGACGGCGGCCAGCAGCACTCCGGCGGTGGCGATGATGGCGTGCACCGGGAACGTCAGGTAGCTGCCCAGCAGCACCTGGAACTCGCCGATGAACCCGTTGAGCCCGGGGAGACCGGCCGAGGCGAAGGCGGTGAACAGGAAGAACCCGGCGAGCATCGGCATCACCCTTGCCGCCCCGCCGTAGTCGTCGATCTGCCGGGTGTGGGTGCGGTCATACAGCATCCCCACCAGCAGGAACAAGGCGCCGGTGGTGAGCCCGTGGTTGACCATCTGGATGACCCCGCCCTGGAGCCCCTGGGTAGTGAGGGCGAAGGTGCCGAGGACGATGAACCCCAGGTGGCTCACCGACGAGTAGGCCACCAACCGTTTCAGGTCGGGCTGGACCACGGCGACGGCGGCGCCGTAGACGATGCCGATCACCGCCAGCACCATCAGCCATGGGGCCAGGTCGACGGTGGCCTGGGGGAACAGCGTCAGGTTGAAGCGGACGAACCCGTAGGTGCCCAGCTTGAGCAGCACCCCCGCCAGCAGCACCGACCCGGCGGTGGGGGCCTCGGTGTGGGCGTCGGGCAGCCAGGTGTGCAGCGGGAACAGCGGCACCTTGACGGCAAAGGCCATGCCGAAGCCCAGGAACAGCCACAGCTGCTGGGTGGAGGTCAGCTCCACGTCGAGCAGCTCGACGAAGTCGAAGGTGACCCCGCCGGTCTGGTTTCCGGCGACGACCCCCAGGGCGATGATGGCGCCCAGCATCAGCGCCGAGCCCAGCGAGGTGTACAGGAAGAACTTGACGGCGGCGTACACCCGGTTGCCGCTCCCCCACATACCGATGAGCAGGTACATCGGCACCAGGGTCATCTCGAAGAACACGAAGAACAGCACCAGGTCGAGCGCCACGAAGACCCCGAGCAGCCCGGTCTCCAGCACCAGCATCGCCGCCAAGTAGGACCGCAGGTTGGTGGTGATGGAGTTGGAAGCCAGCAGCGACAGTGGGAACAGCAGGGCGGTGAGCGCCACCAGCAGCAGCGAGATCCCATCGACGCCAACGTTCCACGAGATGTCCCACGGCTGGTACCACAGCACCCGGGAGGTGAACTGGAACCCGGCCTGCCCGGGGTCGAAGACGACCAGCAGATATCCGGCCACGGCCACCGGGAGCATGGTCACCAGCACGGCAACGGGGAGCAGCAGCTCGGGGCGGCGGCGCGGCAGCAGCAACATCACCACGGCACCGGCGGCGGGGAGAGCAACCAGAAGGGTCAGCACCGAGGTGTCCATCAGCCCGCCCCCCGCACCAGCAGCCACACCACAAGACCGACGGTCCCCGCCAGCACCCCCAGCACATAACTACGGGCGAACCCGGTCTGGATGGGACGCAGCATCGCCGCCAGGCGTTGTACCAGCCATCCCGTCCCGTTCACCGCCCCGTCCACCACCCTGGCGTCGGCGACAAAGGCCAGCGCCTCGGCGGTCTTGCGGGCGGGGATCACAACGGCGTCGCCATACACATCGTCCACCCGGTAGCCGCCCTCGACCAGCTCCCATGTGGCGCCGGTCTCCTCGGGCAGCTCCTCGCCCAGGTAGCGCCGTCGGGCGGCCATGATTCCGGCGACCCCAGCACCCACCGAGACCACCGCCAGCAGCCACGGGGTGATCCCCCCGGGCAGGTGGGCCTGTTCGACGGCCTCAAACGACGGTTCCAGGAAGTGCTCCAGCACCGGGGCGAAGGGGGTGTTGACAAGCCCGCCCACCAGCGCCAGCCCGCCCAGGGCCGCCAACGGCAGCGTGATCAGTGGCGCCGACTCGTGGGGGTGGACGCCGTCGTCCCCGCGGGGCTCACCGAAAAAGGTGAGGAACATCATCCGGCTCATGTAGAAGGCGGTGAGGGCGGCGGTGACGATGCCCACCGCCCACAGCACCAACCACCACCCGCCGCGGC
>JACDBE010000357.1 GCA_013695075.1 Acidimicrobiia bacterium | reverse complement strand
GCCGGCAAGACCATCGCCTCGGTGTACTCGGTGCGGCCGCGGCGGGGAGCGCCCGTGTCGACCCCCATCCTGTGGGACGAACTTGACACCTTCCGCCCGGAGATGTCGACGATGGCCACGGTGTGGGAGCGGCTGCGCCGCTACGGCGACCTGTTCGCCCCGGTGCTTGCCGGCGGGCAGCGGCTGGAAGGACCCGAGGAGGCGCTGGGGCTGCCGGCTCTGCCGGATGACGGACCGTGATCGTCGCCGGGCGGAGCGGTCCTCGGGCGCTGCAGCGGGCACGGGGGATCGCGTGACCGGTCGAATTGCCGGGGCAACCGCATCGGGCGTGCGGCCGGACCGATGGCTGTGAGCGGCGAGATCGCCTTCTCCGGCGGGACGGTGTACCCGGTGCAACCGGGAACGCCACCGGCCGAGGCTCTGCTGGTACGAGGCGAGCGCATCGCCGCCCTGGGCACGGTGGCCGAGGTGAGGGCGGCGGCATCGCCGGCGGCCGAGATGGTCGACCTGGCGGGTCGGGTGGTGCTCCCCGGGTTCCAGGACGCCCACGTCCACCCCTGCCTGGCCGGCCCCGAACTCAACCGGTGCAACCTGGTGGGCAGCGATCGGCGGGACGACTACCTGGCCACTGTTGCCACCTACGCCGCCGCCAACCCCGCTGCCCCGTGGCTCGTGGGCAAGGGGTGGGCGATGTCGGCCTTCCCCGGCGGGATTGCCCCCGCCATTGATCTGGATGCGGTGGTGCCCGACCGACCGGTGCTGCTGATGAACCGTGACGGTCACGGCGCCTGGGTGAACAGCGTCGCATTGGCTCGCGCCGGGATCGACCGGGACACTCCCGACCCGAGCGACGGGCGCATCGAACGGACCGCCGACGGCGCGCCGGTGGGCACCCTCCAGGAGGGCGCCGCCGAGCTGGTGCGCCGCCTCATCCCGCCGCTGACCACGGAGGAGGTGGGCGCCGGCATCCTGGCGGCGCAGCGGTACCTGTTCTCGCGGGGGATCACCTCCTGGCAGGACGCCTGGGTGGAGGCGCCGGGCCACCACGCCTACACCGCCCTGGCGACAAAGGGGGAGCTGCGGGGACGGGTGGTCGGCTGCCTGTGGTGGGACCGGGAACGGGGGCTGGAGCAGGTCGACGACCTGTTGGCCATGCGGGGCCACGGTGGCACCGGTCGGTACCGCCCGACCACGGTGAAGATGATGCTCGACGGGGTGTGCGAGAACCACACCGCCTCGCTGTTGGACCCCTACCTGGACGGCACCGGGGCCGTCACCGCCAACCGCGGGCTGTCGTTCGTCGACGCCGACACCGTGCTCGCCGCTGCGCCCCGACTCGATCGGGCCGGCTTCCAGGTGCACTTCCACGCTATCGGCGATGCCGCCGTGCGGCTGGCCCTGGATGCGGTGGAGGCGGCCCGGGTGGCCAACGGGCCCGGCGACCGCCGCCACCACCTGGCCCATCTGCAACTGGTCCATCCCGATGATCGCCCCCGGTTCGCCCGACTGGGGGCGGTGGCCAACGCCCAGCCGCTGTGGGCCCACCACGACAGCTACCAGGACGAGCTGACCATCCCCTTCATCGGCGAGCAACGCTCGGCGCTCCAGTACCCGTGGCGGAGCCTGCTCGACGAGGGTGCCCGCCTCGCCATCGGCTCCGACTGGGATGTGTCCACACCCGACCCGTTCAAGATCCTCCACGTCGCCGTGGAGCGCCTCCATCCCAAGGCCTCCGATCGGCCCTTCCACCCCGCGCAGCGGATCACCCTGACCGAGGCGGTGGAGGCCTACACCCTGGGTTCGGCGTACGTGAATCATCGAGATCACGACACCGGGTCGCTGGTGGAGGGCAAGATGGCTGACCTTGTGATGGTCGACCGGGATCCGTTCACCGAAGGTCCCTGGGGTTGCCAGATCGACCTGACGATGATCGGCGGCGAGGTCGTCCACCAAGCCTGAGCTTGCCGGTGCCCGCCTAAGGGCCCCGGCAGACGACGGGGTGCTGTCGCTACGCGGTGACCACCGGGTAGATGATGAGCCCGGCGATGGCGGCGCAGGCGACGATGAGCGGTTCGGGGATGCGTCGCGGGCTCTTCCAGAGAACGACGAGCGCGCCAAGGGCCAGGACCGCGGTGGCGACATCGCTGATGGCGCGGCGGCCGAGGACGATCACCGCTCCGGTGATGGCGCCGATGGCGGCGGCGGTGACCCCGTCGACGATGGCGGCGAGGGCGGGTCGGCTCCCGAACTTCCGGAAGAAGGGGGCGGGGACCACGGTGAGCAAGAAGGCGGGCAGGAACGTCGCCACCGCGGCTACGGTCGCACCGGGGAATCCGGCGACCAGATAACCGATGAAACCGGTGGTGATCACCACCGGGCCGGGGGTGATCATGGCGACGGCTACCGCGTCGACGAACTGCTCGGCGTCGAGCCACCCGAATCCGCCCACCACTCCGCCGTAGAGGAACGGGACGATGGCGAGCCCGCTGCCGAACACGAAGGCACCCGCCTTGAGGAAGAACCAGAAGATGTCACCCAACTCCTCCGACGTGGTCGTCACGGTGGACTGCAGCCCCAGCGAGACCGGGATGACCGCGGCGGCGCTGCCCGAGCGCCGCAGGCGGGGACTGCGGGCGACCAACACCGCTAACCCGGCCAGGGGAAACAACTCGATCCTCTCGGTCTCCGTGACGGCAGTGATCGCCGCCATGGCGGCGAAGATGACCCAGAGCAGCGGGTCGCGACCCATCGTCTTTCGCGTCAACCGGTAGGCGCTCCAGGCGATGATCCCGATGATGGCAGCCCCCACCCCGTAGAACACCGCCTGCATCCACGAGAGCCCCTCGAAGCGAACATACGCCCACCCGATGGCCACAACGATCATGAACGATGGTGCGATGAAGGCGACCCCCACCGCAGTGGCGCCCACGAACCGGTAGTGGACGAAACCAAGGTAGAAGCCGAGCTGGGCGGCCAGCGGACCGGGCGAGAGATTGGCCAGCGCCAGCCCCTCCCGGTACTCCTCCTCGGAGATCCAGCCCCGGCGCTCCACCAGATCGCGGTGCATGTACTCGACCAGCGCCACCGGGCCACCGAACCCGGCCGCTCCCAGATAGAGGAAGTAGCCCACCAGCTGCCGCAACCGGTAACCGGGAACCGTGAGGTCGGCGGTTGGGTCTTGGCCCATGCGGCGGTCTATGGCCGCCACCGCACCCAGGGCGCGTCACCGACGCCGCCGCCGAGGTCACCGACTCGCCGAGTGGTGAGGGCTCGGCTCTTGTCAGCCACGACTGACACCATGCACCAGCCTTCCGCAGAGCGCTTCCAGGGTTCTACGAAGGCGAAGGTAGTAGTGGTTGCAATCAAGATCTGGGTGTTTCTGATCTACCAGCTGCCCCCCGAGCCCTCGACACCGAGGATCGCGGTGTGGCGGAAGCTCAAACGGCACGGGGTAGCCCAACTTGGGCCCGGTGTGGTGGCACTCCCCTATGACGCCGCCACCAAGGAACAGCTGGAGTGGATCGCCCAAGAAGTCATCGACTCGGGTGGGCACGCCACTCTCTGGATCACCACACTACGGAGCCGGCATGAAAACCTGGGGCTCGGCGACGGCCTCCCAGGGGCGGGCCACCACGTGCCATGCAAGCAGCACCGCAGACAGCGGCACCGCCATCTGGTTGAAGATCTTCACCTTGTTGTACGAGCCGAAGCCGCCCTCGAGGTCGCTCACCGGGCCGTTGGCCAGGAACAGGCGCCAATGCCGCGGCCGCGCCTGGCTGGCGAGGTCGTAGGTGAAGCCGGGTCCGGTGACCTCCCAGCGCCTGCCCAGCCATGACTCGCGGGTGATGCGGGCCACCTCGCTGGCGCCGTTGATGGCCCGCACCGTGCCTTGGGCATACGGCTCGATGACGATGCGGCCCCCGTGGGTGATGTCGACCACGCTGGTGTAATGACGGCGGCGGATGCTGGCCAGCTCGGCGTCGTGCTGGCGCAGGCTCCAGTCGGAGGAAAACAGCGGGCTCTTCAGCTCCAGCTCACCGGTGACATAGAGGGGTCGCTTATCCTTCACCCGGCAACGGTAGTGGCGGGAACCCCCGTCGGGTCGTCCCCGGTAGTGTCCCCGCGGTGAAGCTGCACTTGCTGGACGGCACCTACGAGCTGTTCCGGTCGTTCTACGGGGCACCGGGCCGCACCTCACCCGAGGGGCGGGAGGTGGGAGCGACCTACGGGATCATGGCGTCGACGATGGCGCTGCTCAGCCAGCCGGACGTCACCCACCTGGGAGCCGCCTTCGACAGCGTCATCGAGTCCTATCGCAACGACATCTTCCCGGGGTACAAATCCAGCGCCGGGATGGACCCCAACC
>JACDBE010000355.1 GCA_013695075.1 Acidimicrobiia bacterium | reverse complement strand
ACTCCGACGCCGAGGACGCCGGGATCCTCTACCACCTGCTCGAAGCCGAGGTGATCCCGATGTTCTACGACCGCGACGACAAGGGGGTTCCGCAGCGCTGGGTGGAGATGATGAAGGAATCGATCGTCGCCGCCCTCCCCCAGTTCTCCTCGCAGCGGATGATGGTCGACTACGCCGAGCAGGCCTACCTCCCCCTGGGCAGGCGCTGACCACAGCCTCGGTGGCTGCGCGGTCTTGTTTCCCCTCCCCGTTGCGGGAGGGGTGGCTGCGGAGTTCTTGTTTCCCCTCCCCGTTGCTGTTGCGGGGAGGGGTGCCGGCGGAGCCGGCGGGGAGGGGGCGCCGGCAACCCGATTGAACGCTTCACGAGGAGCCAGATGCCCAAGTCCAAAGATGATCTGGCGGCCGTCGACGCCTACCTGGCCGGGCTGCCTGACGACGAACAGCGCGTTCTGGTCGAGCTGCGGGACCTCGTCAGGGCGAAGGTTCCCGGTGTGCGGGAACGGATCTCGTACGGTTCGACGGTGATCTTCGCCCGCCATCGTGACCTCGTCGGCTTCGCCGCCCAGCCGAAGCACCTGTCGTTCTTCATCATGAATCCGGCTCTAGCCGAGGCTATGGCGGCACAGATCAAGCGGACCCACAGGGTCTCGGGGGCGACCGTCCATTTCAGCGCCGAGGACCCGCTGCCCGCCGCGCTGGTGGAGGCGATCCTCAACGGGCGCGTCCAGCAGGACGACGAGTACGCGCCCACGTCGGCTCTGTGAGCGGCGCCATGGACGGACCCGAAATGCGCTCGCGACCGCTGAGCCCTGAGGAGCGAGAGCTACTTGCCCGGGCGGCGGCCGACGAGGGCGTTTCCCGATCGGAACTCGTGCGGCGGGTGCTGCGCCAGTACCTGGATGAACGCACGGAGGTGGTGGTGTCCCGCCGCATCCGCCAGGGCTACGAGCAGCTACCCGAATCCGACCCCGAGATCGTGGTGGCGACGGCGGCGGGGCGGCGGATGCTGAGCGATCCGGATCTCGAATGGTGACTCGCGGCAAGGTGTGGTGGTGGAGGTGTCCCTACGTGTTGCTCACCCGGCGGATGACCACCCTGTCGGCGACTCGGATGGCTGGGGTGGGCACCGCCCTGGCTACCGCCACTCTGCCGAACGGCCTGTCGCCCATGTCTTCCAGATGGGTCCGTCAGTAGGGCGGCTCCAGATCCGGCAGCATCGGGAAGTGGCGGACGTTCGTGGTGAGTAGCTCGGCGCCGAGGAGGAGCGCGGTGGCGGCGATGAGGTAGTCGACGTCGTCGATGCCGCCGTACGCCTGGCGGTGACGGCTTGCCAGCAAGCCGGCGGATCGGGCGATCCCCTCATCGACCGGAACCCATGCGACCGCGGAGAAGAACCCCTCGAGCTCATCGAGCTCGTCGCTGCGGACCCCAGCGAGCAGCTCGAAACGGACGAGCTCGCTGGCGGCGACGCGCTCGTCGTCGGCGATAAGACCCCTTAGGAGCTGAACGGCGGACTCATTGCCACGCAGGTGGTCGATGGCGACAGTGGTGTCGATCAGCTTCATTCGAAACCGAGGCGTCTCAGGCGCTCCCCGAGATCACCGCGGATGGTGTCCACGTACTCCGTGCCCGTGAAGTTGCGACCTCGCCACGAGCCGGCGCTGGCTTCAAGAGCACGCAGCTTGTCGGCCTTGGACGTCTCGCCGTAGGTGCGCTGGATGGCGCGTCGGATCAGCTCCGAGCGCGAAGCACCGGTGACGCGCCCGACCCGTTCGAGAAGTTCGAGCTCTTCGCCACGGAGATAGACCTGCGTCCTAGCCATGGGTGTCACTATACACCAGGGTGTGTCGGTGCAACATAGGGACGAGTCCGTCTAAACCGAACGGGCCGCTGGTGCGTTGATGTGGTGTGATGCCGGTGAGCAGCGAGGTCCGATGGCTGACGTCGATGGTCGGGATCCGGTTATTCGCGTGCCCGGTCGATTCGAGACGTTTTACCGGGAGGAGTACCCCCGTGTGGTGGGACTCGTGTACGGACTGAGCGGCAACGCGTGGGTGGCCGAGGATCTCGCCCAGGAGGCGTTCCTGCGGGCGCACCGCGATTGGGATCGGGTGACCACCCTGGCGTCTCCAGCGGCGTGGGTGCGTCGGGTTGCCATCAACCTGGCGATCTCCAGGTTCCGACGTCTCCGTTCCGAGGCACGGGCACGTCTACGGCTCAGTGCGCGTGCCACGCCTCTCGATGTGTCGGCCGTTCAGCACGACACGTTCTGGGCGGAGGTGCGTCGTCTCCCGGACCGACAAGCTCAGGCGATCGCACTCCGCTACATCGATGACCTTTCCGTGGCGGAGATCGCAACTGTCCTCGAAGTGGCCGAGGGCACGGTGAAGGCGTTGCTGCATCAGGGGCGCACCCGCCTCGCCCGTCAACTTACGTCGAAGGGCTGGGTGGACGGTGGACGTTGACCAACTGGCGACCGCGGCAGGTCGAAGTATCCGACAAGCGGCTGAGGGGTTGCGGCGTCCCGACTTAGCCGATGTGGTTTCACGGCGTCGGCGTCGCACCAGCGTCACCGCTGTCGCAGCGGCCTTGGCCGGCAGCATTGCTGTGGTCGGAGCGGTTTCGCTGTGGCCCCGGGTGGTTGACACACCGCCGGCTGGGCCAACTCTTCCGACGGCTTCGAGACAGGTGACAACTAGCACACAAACCGCAACCTCGATTCCGAGCGCCGGTCCGCTGTTCGGCGAGCCAACTGGCGTCGTTCTGATGTTCGATGACGGATACGACAGCGTGCTGGCGGTGGATCCCGATGCCCGCATCGGGACCCGGAGTATCATCGAGGGGCAACGAGTCGGCGACCAGCCGTATCGGATCACCGTTGTCGATGACCACCTGGTCGTCGGCTGGGGTGTGGTGTCCGCTTCGCATCTCCAGACAGGGGCGAGGACGATTCTGGGCGAAGCGACGATCTACGTCCCCGCAGCTGAACCGGGACTCGTCTGGCTGGTCGACTGGACGGGGGGCCGCATCAACCAGGGCACTGTTACGGCGTGGCAAGTGACCATGGAAGGTGAACAGCTCACGGAACCGACCGAGATCGACATGGATGGCATTCCCGCCATCGGCGTCCCCGGCGGCCTCGCCGTGGAGACCGACGACGGGATCCGTCTCTGGTATCTCGATGGCAGGGCAAGCGATTTTCGGCTTGGTGACGGACCCGCCTTCGTCTTCGACGTCGCCGGCGACCTGCTCGCCTACTGCGAGGGCCAGCCGTGCACGGACGTGCTCATCGTCGACCTGACTACGCAACGAACCATCGCCGGCGGCCACTTCCTCGATCCCTACTCTGGACGGTTCTCACCGGACGGATCCCAGTTCGCCCTCGCCACCGCCGACGGAGTGTTCCTCGTCGGCATTGCCTCCGGCGAGATCGACCTTGTCACCGATGCAGAGCGTCCCGAGGAGGCTGCCTGGCGCCTGGCTTGGGCGCCGGATGGTCGTCAGCTCTTCGCGAACTGGGGGACAGGCCAACAGCAGGCCACGATTGTCCGCTACGACCTCGACAGCCGCATCGCCGACGAGGTCACCTTGCCCTTCAGAGCGGGCTTTGGGTTTGTCGTTGTCGAGCGGTCACAGGTCGGCAGCTACCTGCAGGATCAGGACCAGGAACCCGCCGACTGCCCGCCGCTCGTGGGAGTACCCAGCGGTCGCCTGACGACGTGCGGATTCTGAGGACAGGCGCGATGTGCCGACGCTGAGGCCCAAGTGGCCCGTACGCGGCCCAAGCCCTCTGCCAGGTCGTGCCGATCGACCGAGAATCGCCCGAAAGCATCAATCTGTAAGCCTTTCGAGGCGTGGGCCCGCAGGGACTCGAACCCTGAACCGTCGGATTAAAAGTCCGCTGCTCTGCCAGTTGAGCTACGGGCCCGGGGAAAGCGTACCGTCCCCGATGGTTGGCCTCCGTGGGTCCGGCGGTCGACTCCAGTCCTCACACCCGTCCGCCTGCTGCTGGAATGGGTGCATGCTGCGGTTTGGGATCTCCCGCATGCCTCCTGACGGGGTCGATGATGCCGCCTGGCTGGACAGCCTGGTGGAACGGGGGCACGACGCCGTCGAGCTGCCCTTCGTCCACGGGTTCCCCTGGAACGAGAAGCGGTGCGCCCGGTTCGCCACGGCGGCGGCGGAGCGGGGGATGGCGGTGTCGGTGCACGCCCCCTACTTCGCCGTGCTCACCGTCGACGAGGAGGAGAAGCGGACGAAGACCCTGGCGGCGCTGGAGCACACCCTCAAGCTGGGCCGGGCGCTGGGGGCGCATACCATCGTGGCCCACACCGGGTACGTCAAGGACCGCAGCGCCGAGCAGCTCCACGAGCTGGTCGACGAGGGCATCTCCCGCATCGAGCCCAAGGTGCGCAACCTGGGGGTGGCTCTCGGGCTGGAGACCTCGGGCAGCGAGCGCGCCTTCGGCTCGCTGGGGGACATCGCCCTCATCGCCGGGCGGTTCAGCTTCGTCCGGCCGGTGATCGACTGGGCCCACGTTCACGCCAAATCGGGCGGGGCTCTGACCACCAAGGAGGCGTTCGCCTCGGTGATCGCCTTTCTACGCCAGGAGTTTGCCGGATGGGCGCTGGACCCGCTGCACACCCAGTTCACCGACAACGAGTTCGGCCCCCGTGGCGAGATCCGTCACCTTCCCTACGGGGCGGGGACGTTGCGCTCGGGCCCGCTGGCAGAGGCGGCGGTGGAGGCCGGGCTGTCCATGGTGGTGATCTCCGAGGCCCGCGAGGAGACCAGCCACGACGGCATCCTGGCCGACCTCCGTCTCGGCGAGCGCAACGGTCGTCCCCCGCATACCCCGGCGGGGCGGGCGGTGGCGTCGGCGTCGATCGCCTTCCCCGACCCGGTGACCATCGACCGCGACGGCAACGCCTGGGCGACCCAGGGACTCGACCGCACCGTCAGGATCACCAACCCGGACAAGGTGTTCTTCCCAGACGACGCGTACACCAAGGGCGACCTGATCCAGTTCTACGCCTCCATGGCCCCGGTCCTGCTGCCCCACCTCGCCGACCGGGCACTGTCGATGTCACGGCTGCCCGACGGCATCGAGGGCAACATGTTCTACGAGAAGCAGGCCCCGGGGCACACCCCGGAGTGGATCGTCACCGCCCCCATCCACTCCAGCCACCGCGGCGAGCACATCGACTTCATCACCGCCGGTGACGCCGCCTCGCTGGTGTGGCTGGCCAACATGGGATGCGTCGAGATGCACCCGTGGCTGAGCCGCACCCCGCAACCCGACCGCCCCGACTTCGCCATCTTCGACCTGGACCCGATGGAGGGCGCCACCTGGGAACAGGTGGTCCACGTCACCCGGCTGCTCAACGTGTTGCTGGAACGTCTCGGGCTGGCCGGTTACCTGAAGACCTCGGGAGCCACCGGAATTCACCTCTACGTCCCCATCGATGCCGACTACCCCTACCGGCGGGTGCGGCGCTTCGTGGAGACGTTGGGGAGGATGGTCGCCGGGGCGGACCCGGAGAACGCCACCATGGAGTGGGACATCCCCAAACGGGGACCGCGGGTGTTCATCGACCACAACCAGAACGTTGCCGGCAAGACCATCGCCTCGGTGTACTCGGTGCGGCCGCGGCGGGGAGCGCCCGTGTCGACCCCCATCCTGTGGGACGAACTTGACACCTTCCGCCCGGAGATGTCGACGATGGCCACGGTGTGGG
>JACDBE010000331.1 GCA_013695075.1 Acidimicrobiia bacterium | reverse complement strand
GTACCGGCCGGTGGCTCGATGGACGATGGGAAAGTCGTGCTCGGCGGCGTGAGCCTCCATCTCGTCGAGCACGGGGTCGCCGTGCTCGACGCCGGCCATGTCGGTGAGGTATCCCTCAACAGCGTCGTCCATCCATCGGCTCACGGAGTCCACGCTACCCGATGCCGCCGGCCGGCAAGCCTCAGAATCCCTCCCCGCCTCGCTCCACTCCGCACCCCTCCCAAAGGGAGGGGAACTGATCGCTCAGGCACCTCCCAAGGAGGGAAAGGAACGCTGCGCTCCACTCCCCTCCGTACGCGTTGGTGACGCCCCGGGCGTGATCGGTCAACGACTACGGTGTCCGATCGGGTCGGGTTGGCCCGGCGCCCCACCCCAGCCAAAGCCAATGACGGAGGAGTGTTCGAGATGAGCACCTGGGAAGAGTTCCAATCCGATGCGCCGTCGCTCGCCTCCGAGGGACAACGCCTGATGAACCGAGGCGCTGGCAACTCGGTGCTGCTGGCCACCGTCCGGGACGCCGAGCCACCACGCATCCACCCCATCGACGCCGCCATCGTCGCCGGGCGTTTGTACGCCTTCATCCTCGGGACGTCACCAAAGGCCAACGACCTCGAGTCCGATGGGCGCTATGCCCTACACACCCTGGTCGACCCAGCGGCGCCCAGCGAGTTCTCGGTTCGCGGCCGCGCCCGAGGCGTCGATGACGGCGACGTCCGTCACACCGTCGCCGAGGGCTGGTCGTTCACCGTGGACGAGGGCTACCACCTCTACGAGCTGGACATCGGAGCGGCGCTCCTGGGGAAGCGTGCCGCTGACGAGTGGCCGCCGCGCTACTCGTCATGGAAGGCGAGTCAGCCCCAGTAACCGTGTCGCGGACATGACCCGAGCCGCCGTGACCCCCATTCGGCATGACCCCACCGGATCACCGGTTGGCGAGACCCACCGCCGCCCGCGCCTGTCGCTGGAACCCCTCCGCCGAGGCTTTCGCCGTCTCGGCCCCATCACGCATCACGGCGGCGACGTCGATCTCGTCGAGCTCGGCATACGCTGCGCGGATGGGATGGAGCATCTCATCGACCGCTTCGGCCACCGCATCCTTGAACCGGCCGTAGCCACCGTCGCCGTAGTCGTCGACCAGGTCGGGGATAGGTCGCAGGGTGGCCCCGGACATGATCTCCAGCAGGTTGCTCACCCCCGGCTTGTCGCCCCAGTCGTGCCGCACCGTCGGTTCGGAATCGGTGACGGCGGCCCGGATCTTGCGGCGCACCACGTCGGGGGGGTCGAGCAGGAGGACCCGGCTGCGCATGTTGGGGTCCGACTTCGACATCTTGGCGGTGGGATCGGTAAGCGCCATCACCCGCGCCGACGTCTCCGGGATCAGCGCCTCGGGGACGGGAAACAGGTCGCCATAGCGGTTGTTGAAGCGCTCCGCCAGGTCCCGGGTCACCTCGAGGTGCTGGCGCTGGTCATCGCCGACGGGAACCAGCTGGGCGTGGTGGACCATGATGTCGGCGGCCATCAGCACCGGGTAGGCGAACAGCCCCAGGTTGGCAGTGCCGCCCCGCTCGGTCTTGTCCTTGAACTGTGTCATCCGGTTGAGCACCCCCATGGGGGTCAGCGTGGCCAGGATCCACGACAGCTCGACGTGTTGGGGCACCTCGCTCTGGAAGTAGAACAGCGACCGCTTGGGGTCGATCCCGCAGGCGAGCAGCACCCGAGCCGCCTCGTGGCGCTCCCGGACGTAGTCCGCCGGGTCGTAGTCGATGGTCATGGCGTGCAGGTCGACCACGCAGTAGATGGCCCGGTAGTCGTCCTGGAGCTTCACCCAGTTGCGCAGCGCCCCCAGGTAGTTGCCCAGGTGGACGTTGCCGGTGGGTTGTAGACCGGAGAACACGGTCTTGATGTGATCCACGGTGGATGCTCCTGTGAGACGAAAGCGCCGGAGGAAAGCCTCCGGCGGTGAGACGGACGCGGCAGATCGATCAGGTCGGGCGGGTCCGCCATTGCCGGGAGGTACTCATGGCGTCATGGTACCGACGCCCCGATTGGGCGGCAACGGGCTGGTGCTACTGGCTCTCGGCTGACGACTCATCGCGGTGCGGTTGGGGGCCCCAGCCCCAACCGCCGGAGC
>JACDBE010000324.1 GCA_013695075.1 Acidimicrobiia bacterium | reverse complement strand
GCTCCGGTGGCGACGGCGAGCAGGCCGATCGAGGCGGTGACGTAGCCGACGTCGGCAGGATCGACCCCCTCGGGGATCTCGGGCAACGGTACATCGGGGGCGGTGCCCGGAATCGGCCGGCTCGGGGCGGGCGTCGGGGTGGGTACCAGGGTGACGTCGATGGAGGTGGTGGATGTCGGTGCCGTGGTGGTCGTCGAGGGGGTGCCGGCGAGGGTGGTGGCCGTCGGGCCGACAGGGGCACCTCCGCAGCCGGCCAGGGCGACGGCGGCCAAGGCGATGGCGAGGATCGGGCGTGTCCTGCGGGGGATGGTCATATCGGTACGACGTCACGGCCCGCCCTCGGGTTCCGAGGGGGAAAGGTGGCATCTCGCTGGATCATGAACTCGTGGGAGGCAGTATTCTCGGCCGGTTGCGGCGGCTGAGGAGGCGCGAGGAATGTTGACCACAATCCGTCCTTGGCCGGCTACCACCTCGACCCGTTGAGGCATCGACCAGGACGCCAACTCTCCATGCGGTGGATCTCCTTCAAGTCCAGGCTGCTGGGGCGACCGCTGGCCTCCAGCGAGGCAGAACACCAGCTCCTTCCCAAGACGCTGGCATTGCCCGTGTTCGCCTCCGACCCGCTGTCCTCGGTGGCGTACGCCTCCGAGGAGGCGATGCTGGTGCTGGCCCTCGCCGGGGCCGGAGCCCTCACCCTGCTCAGCCCGGTGTCGGTGGCGGTGGCGACGCTGCTGGCGGTGGTGGTGCTGTCCTACCGCCAGACGATCCGCGCCTATCCCCAGGGTGGCGGCGCCTTCGTGGTCTCCTACGAGAACCTGGGGGTGGTGCCCGGCGCCGTCGCCGCCTCGTCGCTGCTCACCGACTACGTCCTCACCGTTGCGGTGTCGATGTCGGCCGGGGTCGCCGCCATCACCTCGGCAGTCCCCGAGCTGCTGCCGTGGCGGGTGGAGATCGCTCTGTTCTTCGTGGCGCTGGTGACCCTGGCCAACCTGCGCGGGGTCAGGGAGGCGAGCGTCATGTTCGCCGCCCCCACCTACCTGTTCATCGCCACGGTGTTCACCATGATGGTCATCGGGTTCGTGCGCTGCGCCGACGGGACATGCCCCCAGGCCATCTCCTCCGGGCTGGAGATCGAGGCCGAGGTGGGAGCCGTGGGGCTGTTCCTCATCCTGCGGGCATTCGCCTCGGGGTCGACGGCCCTCACCGGGGTGGAGGCCATCGCCGACGGTGTCCAGGCCTTCCGCCAGCCCAAGGCCCGCAACGCCGCCGCCACCCTGGGGATCATGGGGGGGATAGCCATCGCCATGTTCCTCGGCATCTCGACGCTGGCACGCCTGTTCCAGGTGAGGATCACCGAGGACACCATCGACCAGTTCGGCACCGTGATCTCCCAGATCGGCCGCGCCGCCTTCGACGGAGGCATCGGGTTCTGGGTGCTCCAAGTGGTGACGGCGGGCATCCTGGTGCTGGCCGCCGACACCGCCTACCAGGACTTCCCCCGGCTGTCGGCCATCCTGGCCAACCATCGCATGATGCCCCGCCAGTACCGCAACCGTGGCGACCGACTGGTCTTCTCCAACGGGGTGGTGACCCTGGCGCTGGCGGCCGGTCTGCTCATCGCCGCCTTCGACGCCGAGGTGAGCCGGCTGATCCAGCTGTACGTGGTGGGTGTCTTCACCTCGTTCACGCTCAGCCAGACCGGGATGGTGCGCCGCTGGCTGCGCACCCGGGAGCAGGGGTGGCAGCGGTCGGTGGTGCTCAACCTGATCGGCGCCATCACCACCGGGGTGGTGCTGGTGGTGGTGGCGGTGGTCAAGTTCTCCCACGGCGCCTGGATCGTGCTCATCGCCGTTCCCATCCTGGTGAGCGGGATGATGGCGATCCGCCGGCACTACCTGGGAGTGGCCAGCCAGCTGCGCCAGGAGCCACCGGCAGGCCCGGTCCGACCCAACCGGATGCTGGTGCTGGTGGCCCACGCCGACGAAGCCGCCGAGCGAGCCCTGCGCTACGTCGATCTGGTGCACAGCGACCATGTCCAGGTGGTGCATGCAGTCGAGCCGGACAGCGACGACCTGATCCACACCTGGGACCGCCTCTATCCGGGGCATCCCCTGGAGGTGATCGAGGGCGAGGACGAGTCGGTGGTGGGTCGGTTGCTCACCCGGGTGCGGAGGGAACGGGACGACCACCCCGAGTCGCGGGTCACCGTGGTGGTGTCGGAGCGCTTCCGCCGCCGCTCCAAGCTGGCGCTGTTCAGCCATCCCAACCTGCTGCTGCTCAAGACCCGACTGCTGTTCGAACCGGGGATCGTGGTCACCGACCTCACCAGCTTCAAGCGGCGGCGTCGCAGTGGGCTCACCCAGGTACCGATGCGCCGGGTGGAGTCGGTGGTGCTGGTGTCGGACCTGACCCGCCCCATCCGCGACGCCATCGCCTACGCCGAAAACCTGGGGCTGGCGGTGCGCACCGTCCACGTCGACGTCGACGACATCCAGCGGGACAAAGTGGTGGAGCAGTGGGCGGCCACCGGGTATCCCTACGAGCTGGAGGTGGTGCCCAGCCCGTACCGGGAGGTGACATCGGCCCTGGTGGCGTACGTCCGTGACCGCCGCCGCCTCTGCCTGCCCGGGACCCTGGTCAACGTGATCATCCCCGAGTTCATCGTCCCTGGCCGGATCACCCAGGTGCTGCACAACCAGACCGGGTTGGCGGTGAAGGCCGTGCTGGCCCCCGAACCGGGGGTGGCGGTGACCAGCGTGCCCTTTCACCTCGGGGTCAGGGCACGGATCGACGCCTGAGCTGTCCGACCAGGGCGCACCTCCTGAGGCCCCGCCCCGGGCGGGCGGCTCTCATTCGATTCTCAGGCTTCCTTCAGCCAGGGCATAGCCGGCGGGATGAGAGTCCGGGTTCAGCCATTCGCTCGCATCCGTGCCGGGCAACGAGAGGAGCCAGGGATGACCGGACCGCATCAGCAAGCCACCCGACGCCACTCGGTCTGCTGGGAGCCGCAGCCGCACCGCCCGCATCGGGCCGGCCACGGCTCCATTGCGGCGCTCAGGACACCGGGACCAGTTCGACGACGGCGTTGTAGTCGGGAATACGGGCCTCGGGGGAGCGGCGCCTCCGGTCGATGAGCACCTCGGCTTCGGGCCAGTGCACTTGCAGCGTTCCGGCGGCGATGGGGGCGTAGAACACCCGGCCTGCCATCTCGCCGACACCGTTGCGCAGCAGCACCGGGTCGCCGTCGGCGAGACCCAACCGGGCGGCGTCGGTTTCGCCGATCAGCACCGACTCCCTGCCGGCCCCACTGAAGGGGTCGTGCTTGTCGTGGACCATCGAGTTGAACTGCTTGCCCCGCCGGGTGGCCACCACGAACCATCCATCGGGCACTTCCCGTTGCGGTAGATCCACCGCGGTGAAATGTGCCTTGCCGTCGGGCGTAGGGAAGACCCACTGCCAGCAGAGGTGCGGGCCGCCGTACTGGAACTGGTCGCCCTCGGCGACCAGGTGCTGGATGCCCTCGTAGGTGGGCACGGTCCTGGCGATGTCGTCCCTGATCTGTGGAGTGCCGGCAAACCGCACCGCCCCGGCTAGCTCGGGGCGCACCCGGGCGGCGATGTCACCGAACACCTGCCACTCGGGCCGGGCCTCCTCGATGCGGGGTCCCTCGATCTCCGGGCTGAATATCACCCGGCGCTCGGTGGAGGTCTCGGTACAACCCCCCACCATCTCGTAGCGGGTGGTGGCGGGAAGCAGCACCACGGTGTCGGCCGGATCGGTGAGCATCTGGGTGGACACCACGATGTCCATGTGTACCCGCAGCGGGATCCGGCCCAGAGCCTCGTCGACGTAGTCGGGTTCGGGGAGCACCTCGAGAAAGTTGCCCCCTACCGAGAACAACA
>JACDBE010000314.1 GCA_013695075.1 Acidimicrobiia bacterium | reverse complement strand
TTCCTGGTGTTGATATACCAGCGTGACCTGGGGGCGTCGCTGCTGCTGTTCGGGCTGTTCATCGGGATGATGTACATCACCACCGGCCGGGCCACCTATCTGTTCGCCGGCGGGGTGTTTGTCGGCGTCGCCGGGTTCGCCGCCCACCGGCTGTTCGATCACGTGCAGCGTCGCGTGGAGGCGTGGCTGCGGCCATTCGACGACTTCACCGACACCGGGTACCAGATCGCCCAGAGCCTGTTCGCCCTCGGCAGCGGCAGCCTCACCGGCTCCGGGATCGGGATGGGCCGACCCGACCTGATCCCGGCGGCGGCCACCGACTTCATCTTCGCCGCCGTCGCCGAGGAGATGGGGTTCGCCGGCTCGATTGCGGTCATCGCCGCCTTCGCCCTGCTCGTCGCCGCCGGGTTCGGGATCGCCCTGCGGGCCCGCGACGTGTTCCGCAAGTTCCTCGCCGCCGGGCTCACCCTGGTACTGGGGATGCAGGCGGTGCTGATCATCGCCGGTGTAGTCCGCCTGTTGCCGGTGACCGGTATCACCCTGCCGTTCATGTCGTACGGGGGCTCGTCGCTGGTGGCCAACATGGTGATGGTGGCGCTGCTGGCTCGCATCTCCCATGCGGAGCGGGCCTGAGATGACCTGGGTGGGCCCGCCATGAATGGCCCCATCCGACGCATGGCGCTGGGGTTGTTCGTGGCGATGACGCTGCTGGTGGGGATGGTGTCGTGGGTGCAGGTCATCGACAGCGCCCGTTACCGCGACGACCCGCGCAACGCCAGGGTGGTGGCGGCCCGCATCGGGCGGGAGCGGGGCACCATCATCACCGCCGACGGGGTGGTGGTGGCCCAGTCGCTGCCCAATCCCGCCGACCGCACCGTGTTCCGGCGCTCGTACCCCCAAGGTGACCTGTACGCCCACGTCGTCGGCTACTCCACGGTGCTGTTCGGCAACACCGGGCTGGAGGCCAGCCGCTCCTCCGACCTGGTGTCCGATCGTGATTCGACGATCTCCGGGGTGCTCAACGCCATGCTGGGCGGCGACCTGCGCCCCCGCGGGCTGCGCCTCACCATCGACAACGACCTGCAGACCATCGCCGCCGAGGCGCTCGGCTCGCAGCGGGGGGCGGTGGCGGCAGTCGATCCCCGCACCGGGGGCATCCTGGCGATGGTGTCGTTCCCGTCGTTCGACCCCAACCGGCTCATCGGGTCGGACGCCGCCGCCGCCGGCGAGGCCCTCGAGGGCAACCCGGCCCAGCCGCTGCTCAACCGGGCGGCGCAGACCACCTACAACCCGGGGTCGACGTTCAAGACCGTGATCACCGCCGCCGCCCTGGAGACCGGGCATGCCAACGCCGCCACCACCTTCCCCGACCCCGACGAGGTCGACCTCCCCGGGTCGAGCGCCACCATCTCCAACTTCAGCGGTGGGTCTTGCAACAACGGCATCGAGGTGACCCTGGCCACCGGGTTCACCCTGTCATGCAACACCACCTTCGCCCAGCTGGGCATGCAGCTGGGGGTGGAGACCGTGGTGGAACAAGCCGAGGCGTTCGGGTTCAACGCCGAGCTGGAGGCCGACATACCGTCGATCGGATCGGTGATCCCATCGGTGGCCGACTTCGACGGCGACCTGGCCGCCCTGGCCCAGTCGTCCATCGGCGAGCGGGACGTGCGGGCCACCCCGTTGCAGATGGCCCTGGTGGCCGGCGCCGTCGCCAACGGGGGGCTGGTGATGGCACCGTACGTCGTCGGCGAGGTGTTCAACGCCGACGGCGAGGTGGTGGACGTCACCGAGCCCCGCATCCTGCACACCGCCATGAGCCCGGCAACGGCGACGGCCCTTGCGGAGCTGATGGAGCAGGTGGTGACGGGGGGGACCGGTACCAGGGCCGGGGTCCCCGGGGTGCGCATCGGCGGCAAGACGGGCACCGCCGAGGTCCCCGGTCGACCGCCCCACTCCTGGTTCATCGGGTTCGGTGCCGTCGACGCCGAGCCGGACCAACCGCAGATCGCCATTGCGGTGGTGGTGGAGTCCAGCGACAGCACCGGCAACGACGCCACCGGCGGAACGGTGGCCGCCCCCATCGCCCAGCAGGTGCTCGCCGAGTTCTTCTCCGGTTGAGTTCCGGCGCATGCCGCCACGGAGTCGATTTCGGCGGTTTGTCGGTACCATGACCGCTCGATGACCGATACCCGAGTCCTCTCGGGCCGCTATCGCATCACCCGTCATCTCGCCCGTGGTGGGATGGGTGATGTCTTCGAGGCCGAGGACACGCTGCTGGGCCGCAGGGTGGCCGTAAAGGTCCTCCATGAGCAGTTCGCTCGTGACGAGGCCTTCGTGGCGCGTTTCCGCCGGGAGGCGCAGGCAGCGGCCAACCTGAACCATCCCAACATCGTCTCCATATATGACTGGGGGCAGGAAGGCTCCACCTACTTCATGGTGATGGAGCTGATCGACGGCCGCACCCTGCGCGAGATCCGACGCCACGAGGGAGCGCTCCTGCCCCGCCGCGCCGCCGAGATCGTCGCCGAGGCGGCGGCGGCGTTGACCGTCGCCCATGACCGCGGGGTGTTCCACCGCGACATCAAGCCGGGGAACATCATGGTGACCCCCGGGGGCACGGTGAAGGTCACCGATTTCGGCATCGCCCGCGCCTTGGACGACTCCGAGGAGCTGACCAAGGCCGGCGCCGTCATCGGCACCGCCACCTACTTCAGCCCGGAGCAGGCACAGGGGCTGTCCGCCGACGGCCGATCCGACGTGTACTCGCTGGGTGTGGTGCTCTACGAGCTGCTGTGCGGCCGCCCTCCTTTCCAGGGCGACAGCCCGGTGGCGGTGGCCTACCAGCACGTCTCCGAGTGGGCGCCACCGGTCTCCCACTACAACCCCGAGGTCCCCACCGCCCTGGAGTCGATCGTCGACCGGGCGATGGAAAAGGATCCCGCCGCCCGCTACCAGAGCGCCGCCGACATGCGCCACGACCTTTTGCGTTTCCTGCGCACCACCACCACGGTGCCTACCCGCCAGGCGGAGACCGCCACCAGGGTCATCGCCGCCCCGACGCCGCTGCCCCCGCCGCCGGCAACGGTGCCCCCCGACGAGACCGCCCGTCACATCTCGGTGGAGCCGGAGGAGGAGCGGTCCCGCGGCGGGGTCATCGCCGGGATCGTCGGGTTGGCGCTGCTGCTCATCGCCGGCATCGTCATCCTTTGGTCGCTGCTCGGCGCCGGCGGTACCGACCTGGTGACCATCCCCGAGCTACGCGACCAGTCTGAGCAGGTGGCGTTCACCCGGCTCCAGGACCTCGATCTGCGGGTCGACCTGGCCACCGAGGCCAACGCCCAGGTAGCCGAAGGGTTCGTCATCAGGACCAGACCGGCGGCCGGCCGGCAGGTGGAGGCCGGTTCCCTGGTGACCATCTTTGTCTCCGGCGGACCCGGGTTGCTGCCCGTCCCCAACGCGGTCGGCATGACCGAGGAGCAGGCGGTCGCCCTCATCGAGAGCCAGAACTTCGAGGTGGGCGACATCACCACCCGGGAGGACCAGGACGTTGCCCAGGGTCTGGTTCTCGAACAGGATCCCGAGCCCGGCGAGGAGGCGGCGCCGGGTAGCGCCGTCGACCTGGTGGTCTCCGCCGGTCCGTTCGCCCTCACCGTGCCCCCGGTGGAAGGTCTCCCCGAAGAGGAGGCGGTCCGGGTGCTCATGGACGCCGGGTTCGAGGTCGAGATCGACACCGAGTTCTCCGAGGATATCGAGGAGGGTTTCGCCACCCGCACCGACCCGCGTGCCGGCCAGCTGGTCGATCGAGAGGCGCCGATGGTGGTGCTGTTCATCTCGGAGGGCCCGGAGCCCTTTGCGGTGCCGTCGTTCATCGGCATGACCCCGGAGCAGGCGGAGGCGGCGGCGGCGCAGAGCGGTCTGGAGGTGGTGTTCGAGGACCCGGTTGCGGTGTCGCTGGCCAGCGGGTTAGCCGGCCTTGTCGCCGAGCAGAACCCGGCGGCCGGTGGCGAGGCGGTCACCGGCGACACCGTGGTGCTCCGGCTGGGCGTGCTACGCACCGTGGAGGTCCCCGATCTGGAGGGGATGACCCCGGAGGAGGCCCAGGAAGCCCTTGACGAGGTCGGGCTGCGTCTCGACGTCCTCGGCATTGTCGACAACGACGACCCACTGTTAGCCGGGCGGGTGGTAGGACAAGATCCCGCTGCCGGCGAGCGCATCGAGGAGGGCTCGGTGGTGGGGGTGCAGATCGGGTCGGAGCCGGAACCGACCACCACCACCACCACCTCTACTACTACTACTACCCCACCGTGACCGCCGGCTCCGTCGAGGCGGAGCGCAACGCCGCCCTCCTCGGGTGGTATCGGGCCAACCAGCGGGTGTTGCCGTGGCGGGCAACCACCGACCCGTACGCCGTGCTGGTGGCGGAGACCATGCTCCAGCAGACCCAGGCGGCCCGGGTGGTCCCCTACTACCAGTCGTTCCTGGCCCGATTCCCTGATGTGACCGCGCTGGCAGCGGCCCCGTTCGCTGCCGTCGCCGCCGCCTGGTCGGGGCTGGGTTACAACCGGCGGGCACGCTGGCTGCACCGGGCAGCGCAGCGGATCGCCGCCGCCGGGTGGCCGGACACGGTGGCCGGGCTGGAGGCACTGCCCGGGGTCGGCGGCTACACGGCACGCGCCGTGGCGGTGTTCGCCTTCGGTCACCGCGACGTCACCCCGGACACCAACCTCAAGCGGGTGCTCAGCCGCTGGTACGGCGAGCCGCTGGCCGGGTCCACACTGCGCCGGGTGGGGCTCGCCGCCCTCGACGAGGACGCCGCCTCGTGGAATCAGGCGGTGATGGATCTGGGCAACGCCATCTGCCGCCCGTACGACCCCGCCTGCGACCGGTGCCCGGTGGAGCGATGGTGCACCGGCCCCGACGTTTACCAGCGCCCCGCCACCCAGTCGCCATTCCCCGGGTCGGTGCGCCAGGTGCGGGGAGTCATCGTGCGTCTGCTCATAGGCGGCCCGCTCGACGAAACCGCCTTCGCCGCCGCCACCAACCGGTTTCCCACCGACCAGGTCGAAGAGGCGCTCGACGGCCTGATCGAGGACGGCTTGGTGGTGGAAACCGAAGACGGCTTCGCCATCGCTGACTGACCGCGGCGCCAGCCGATTCGACTCGCTCTGCCTCAATGGCCGCGGCCAAGATCGGCGGCGAAATCCGATGGACGGCAGTGCGGCGGCGGCGCCCCGGCGTTACATGTAAGCGGCTAGCGTCAGCCCGTGACCCCCACGCTCTTCGAATGGGCCGGCGGCGGCGAAGCCATCGAGCGGCTGATCAACTCCTTCTACGACCGCGTCGAAGGGGATGACCTCCTCTCCGGCTTCTTCCCCGGCGGCGTCTCGGCTGAGCACCGCAGGCACGTGACCGCATGGTGGTCAGAGGTGTTCGGTGGTCCTGCCACCTACACAGACGAGCACGGCGGCTACGAGAACATGGTGAGCCATCACATTGACCTGGAGATCAGCCCCGAGCAGCGCTTCCGTTTCGCCTCGCTGATGAGCCGGGCCGCCGACCACGCCGGTCTGCCGGAGGATCCCGAGTTCCGCTCCGCCCTGGTCGCCTACCTGGAGTGGGGCACACGCCTGGCAATGATGAACTCGGCCCCCGACGCGGTCGTGGTCGAGCACGCCCCGGTGCCGCGCTGGGGCTGGGGCGAAGCGCCGCCCTACAAGCCCTGAGCCTGGCCGGGGACTGCCCGACGCCCGGACTCGCTACGATCCTGCCATGCCAGTGTCCAAGGGACGCCGCAAGGCCGTCCGCCGGCCGACTCCCCCCAGCAAGCCGGTCAGCTCGGCCGTCCACAAGGGTCCGTCACCGACGTGGTACGTGGTGACCATGTTCGCCCTGATGGGGCTGGGGGTGCTGCTCATCCTGGCCAACTACATCAACCTGCTGCCCGGTGGCACCTCGAACACCTGGCTGATGGTCGGCTTGGCCGGCATCGCCGTCGGTTTCGGCATGACCCTCAACTACCGCTAGCTCGACCTTCAACAGCTCTCCTCACCGAACGGGCGAACAGCCACGGCACTACCAGTCGGTGGAAGGGCTTGACCACAGCGAAGTACCAACGCCCGCGGGGTTGCTCGTAGCGAACGACGGTGGCCATCTCGGCGCGGCAGCCTTCCCGGGCTCGGGACACGGCGTAGGACACGAAGAACCGGAGTCCGGGCGCGCCATCGGTGTAGACGACTTCGGCATTGTTCCGTCCCACCTCCCGCCCTCGCTGGAAGGCGTGGCGGTCGAGGTCGTCGATTCCCAGGTCTTGTCCCGCCGGAATCCTCACCAGCAGGTTGTCGTGGTAATCGGCCGCTTCGATCTCAGCGGCGACCAGACGCCACGCTCCTATCGGCCACGGAACACCCCGGCGAGCCCACCTGTCGGCCACAGTCGCAGTTTGCCAGGTGCCCCCTGCGAATTCGTTTTGGAAGGCCCCAGGGCGGGGGTCAGACCTCGACCATGTCCTCGCGGCAGTGGCGGGGGGCGGCGTTGTCCCCCTCCTGGGCGTGGGTGACGGTCAGCCGCAGCCCGCACACCGTGCACATGTAGTCGAGCTCGACGGGCTGCACCTCGTCGAGGTCGGGGCCTTCCGGCATCGGTGTCGCCAACATTCTGATGGCCCACAGCGCCGTGGCGAAGATCGCCACCCCGATGACGATGGCGACCACCCAGACGAGCATGCTCAGTCGAGCCGCTCGATGATGGTGGCGTTGGCCATGCCCCCACCCTCGCACATGGTCTGCAGCCCATAGCGGCCGCCGCTGCGTTCCAGCTCGTTGAGCAGGGTGGCCAGCAGCTTGCCCCCCGAAGCGCCTAACGGATGACCCAGCGCCATCGCCCCGCCATTGACGTTGGTCTTCTCCCAAGCGGCGCCCGTATCCCGCAGCCAGGCGGCCACCACCGTGGCGAAGGCCTCGTTGAGTTCGAAACGGTCGATGTCCTCGATGGTGAGCCCCGCCTTGGCCAGTACCTTTTCTGTTGCCGGGATGGGTCCGGTGAGCATGGTCACCGGGTCGACCCCGGCCAGAGAAAAGGCGACGAAGCGTGCCCGGGGCCTGAGCCCGAGACGTTCCGCCGCTTCCCGGCTGGTGATGAGCACCGCCGAGGCGCCGTCGGTGATCTGCGACGAGTTGCCGGCGGTCACCTGGCCGCCCTCCCGGAAGGCCGGCTTCAGCCCGGCCAGGGTCTCCGGGGTGGTGGTGGGCCGGATGCCTTCGTCGCGGCGCATCACCTGGCGGACTCCGTCGTCGCCGGTGATCTCGATGGGGATGAGCTCGTTGTCGAACCGCCCCTCTTCGGTAGCCCGCGCCGCCCGCATGTGCGAATCGTGGGCCAGCCGGTCGGCCTCCTCACGGGTGATCCCCCACCGCTCGGCGATCAGCTCGGCGGAGATCCCCTGGGGCACGATGCCGTTGTCGTAGCGGGCCATCATCGCCGGACCGAACGGCTGGCCGGGGCCTTGGAGCATGGTGGAGCCCATCGGCACCCGGGTCATCGCCTCCACCCCCCCGGCGATGACTACGTCGTAGACCCCCGCCATCACCCCTTGGGCGGCGAAGTGCACCGCCTGCTGGCTGGAGCCACACTGGCGGTCGATGGTGGTGCCGGGGACGCTCTCCGGAAACCCGGCGGCGAGCACGGCGTTGCGGGCCACGTTGACGCTCTGCTCGCCTGTTTGCATCACGCAGCCGAAGATGACGTCATCAATCAATACCGGGTCGAGGTCGTTACGCTTCACCAGCTCCTTGAGCACCTCGGCGGCCAGATCGACCGGATGCCAGTCCTTGAGCTGGCCGCCGCGCTTGCCACCAGGGGTGCGGATGGCGTCGATGATGACGGCTTCGGTCATGGCTCCTCGTTCCCTTGGGAGATCGGTCGAAGGTACCACGACGCCGCACGCTCACCGACGGGACCGGACGCGACCGACCCAGGCCCCGGCGGCGCCGGTCGAGGGGTGGCCTCCACGGGCTGGCTGTGCCCAAACCTCCCGAAGTCAGGCCGACTCGGCCAGCCAGCGCTCGGTGCTCTTGATGTCGCTGAGCTCGGAGTTCCACAGCGGCGCCCGCTCCGGGTGGAAGCGGGAACCGATCGGGATCGAGTACTCGCCCTCGTCGTCGTACACACGCTCCCGCTTGAGCAATCGGCGGAACACGGCCAGGGCCTGGTCGCGGTCGGCCACAGGCATGCCGTCGTAGACACGCCCGGCGAACATGTCGAGCACTTCCTGGCGGAACTTGGCGTGCACCATGACGGCGAAAGCCAGCGGGTTCTCCCAGAAGGTGTCGATCATGTCCTCGAGCATGTCGATGGCCTTCTCGGTGTGGTGCATATGGGCGCGGAAAGGGTCGTCCGAGTCTCGACCCTCACCAGCGAGCCACCGCTCCACCTCGGGCGCGATCAGGGTCGCCTCCTTCATGGCCACGTACAGCCCGAAGGAGAAGATGGGGTCGACAAACCGGTGGGAGTCTCCAACGCAGATGTAGCCGGGGCCGGCGAACTTACGGACCTGGAACGAGTAGTTGGGCACCACGTGGGGCTTCTCCACGAGCTCCGGAGTCGGGATGCGCCTCGCCAACCCCGGGTTCAGGGATTTGATCTGCTCGCAGATGAAGTCGTGCTGGCTCAACCCCGTGTCCCGGAAGGTCTGGGCGGGAACCACGATTCCGATCGAGGTCACCTCCTCGTCGAGCGGGATCGCCCATGCCCAGTGGTACTTCTTCTTGTAGAAGATGTGGGTGTTGCCCGGAGCGTGCTCTCGGTCCGGTCCGGTGTCCCGGTCGTAGTTGACCACCTGGGAGAACAGGGCGATCTGCTTGTCATAGGAACCGAGGTACTTGGGGCCGGTGGCCTTCTTGTTGGCGAGGAAGGTGGCCTGACCGGTGCAGTCCAGCGTGATCTCGGCGTTGATGTCCATCTCCCGGTCCGGGGCGACGCTCACCCGGGCGCCGATCACGGTGGTCCCGTCGTCGCTCATCAGCGGTTCGATGGCCCGGCCGTGAACGAGCTCGGCGCCGCGGCTCACCGCCTCGTCGAGCAACAGCTGATCGAAACTGCTGCGACGCACCGAGTAGGTGAAAACCTCGTGGAGCTCCTTATCGGGAGTGCGCTGCATCACCGGCACCCACCAGTCGGCGTTGCCCCTGGTGCCGAACACGCGGACGCCGTGCTTGATGGTGTGGTTCTGGGGGGTCAGCTTGTCGGCGATGCCGAGATCACGGAGGATCGCCCCGCCTTCGCCGGTCATGGCCTCGCCGATGTGGTACCGCGGGAAGGCCTCCCGCTCAACGATCACTGGCGTGATCCCCCGTTGGAGCAGCATCATGGCAGAGGTGGCGCCGGCCGGCCCGCCTCCGACGATCAGGGCTTCGGTTTTCAGATCTCCCATACTTTCCTCCCTGGAATGCCGAGCCTGCATGCGCTCGGCGGCGTCACACCCTCTCGATCTCGCGCCTGACCTCGTGCGCTCTCAGTCCCTCGTGAAACGCCGTGTCGTGACCCAGATCGCAGCTCGTGGCCGACAGCGTGGGTCGGTCGATCACCAGGTTCTTGAACCCGGCAAACATCTTCGGGTCGCGCAGCGTCTCGATGAACCCCCGGTACTTGTTGGCCACCTCGAAGAAGTCACCCCCGATGAGGAAGTGGTACACCGCCATGGCGTTCTGGTAGTGGTCGAAGTCGGTGAAGGCATCGGACGCCGACCCCAGCTGGGCGAAGTTGATCGCCTCGGGGGTGTAGAACAGCCGGATCAGCCGGTCGATGACGTCGTAGGCGCTGACCACCCGGTCGTAGGCCTCGACGAAGGCCGGTTCGGAGGCCTCGACCCCGTCGTTGAGCCGCTGGTCGATCACGTCGGACAGGATCTGGGCGCTGCGCATCGCCATGAACACCCCGCTGGAGAAGATGGGGTCGATGAACGCCGAGGCGTCGCCGACCAGAGCGAAGCGGTCGCCCCACTTCTCCTTGCACAGGTACGAGTAGTCCCCGTTGACCATGAGGTCGCGTTCCATGGTGGCGCCGTCGAGGATCTCCTTGGTGTACGGGGCGGCCTCGATCTCCTTGAGGTACAGCGCCATCTTCCAGTCCTCGTGGCCCTGGGCGAGCAGCTCCTTGCGCTGCGAGCGGTAGTAGGAGGAGTTGACCACCACGCCGACGCTCACCCGGTCGGTGCCCAGCGGGATGCACCAGATCCACCCCTGCTTCTCGCCGCCGAGGTAGACGATCTGGATGAGCCCCTCCTCGAGGGTGTCGATGAACTTGGCGCCCTTCCAGTAGCTACAGCTCAAGGCGGTGCGCTCCAGCTCCTTGTGGGCCACCTTGGTGCCCAGCCGGTTGGACATGAACGTCTCTCGGCCGCTGGCGTCTACCACGAACCGGGCCCGGGTCTCGATCTGGTCGCCATCAGGACCGCTGGCGTACACGGTGGCACCGTCGTCGTCGAGGTCGACGTTGGTGACCTTGGTCTGATACCTGACGGTGGCGCCCAAGGAGGCCGAGTGCTTGAGCAGCACGTCATCGAACTCGGAGCGGATGACCTGGAACGACAGCGAGTTCTCGCCCTTGATGTGGTGATGGAAGCACCACGCGGTGTTGGTGATGCCGTCGACGTCGATGAAGCGGACGCCGGGCTTGCGCACCCAGCGCTCCTTCATGTCGTCCAGGAGGCCGAGGCCCTTGAATACGAAGTAGCAGAAGGGCAGCATCGACTCGCCGACGTGCTCGCGCGGGAAGGCGTCGCGCTCGAAGACGGTGACCGCATGGCCCTTCATCGCCAGGAACGAGGCCATCGTCGAGCCGGCCGGGCCGCCTCCGATCACCACGACGTCGGTCGTGTGGTCTGCTGACATCTTGCCCCCTTGTTCGTCGGAGTCGGAGCGTGGCTGCAGAACTCCGGTCCCGCAGCAAGCCACCAGCCTATACGCGTCCCGGTACCCCGAAGATGAGCCGCCCGACCCGTTGTCGGCCGGCGCCACCTCCGCAACCGTGACCTGGACTCTCCTGGTGGAGACGATGGGACTTGAACCCACGACCCCCTGCTTGCAAAGCAGGTGCTCTGCCAACTGAGCTACGTCCCCGCTGGAGTGATTGTACCGGTCGCTCGGTAGCGGTCCTGGCCCGGTACCGATCCGACCTGCGAGGGCGGCGGCGTCTTGTGTAACGTCGCGGGAGCGCCTACCCGGAAGGAGGTCTTGATGACCTTTGACCCCAGGGAACTGACGGGAATGGAGCGGAGGGACTTCCTCAAGTACCTCACGTTGGCGGCCCTAGCGGCATGCGGTGGTCAGACGGGGACCAGCACAACGGGCGCCCCCGGCACCACCGGCGGCGCCGGGACCACGGGCCCGTCGGCCCTGCTCACCGCTCCCGAGGCCCAGTTCATGGATCCGGCCACGGCGCTGTCCGGCGACCTGCGCATCCTGCTGTGGAGCCACTTCGTGCCAGCCCACGACACCTGGTTCGACCCCTGGGCGCAGGAGTGGGGCGCCCAGGCCGGGGTCGACGTCACCGTCGACCACATCAACGTGGCCGTCATCCCGGCCCGCATCTCGGCGGAGATCTCCGCCGGCGAGGGCCACGATCTCATCCAGTACATCGCTCCCCTGTCCCAGTTCGAGCCGAGCGTGGTCGACATGACCGACGTCACCAACGAGGCGGTGAACCGGTGGGGCGAGCAGTTGGCCCTGTGCCGCCGCTCCAGCTTCAACCCCAACACCAACAAGTTCTACGCCTACAGCCCGGGCTGGGTTCCCGACCCGGGCGATTACCGGCGGAGCCTGTGGGAGACGGCCGGGTTCCCCAACGGACCGACCACCTGGGACGAGCTGCTGGAGGGCGGCTCGGCGATCTTCGCCGAGCAGGGTGTCCAGATGGGCATTGGTATGTCCCAGGAGATCGACTCCAACATGGCGGGACGGGCCCTGCTGTGGTCGTTCGGGGCTTCGATCCAGGACGAGAACGAGAACGTCGTCATCAACTCCCAGCAGACGCTCGACGCCGTCACCTACATGACCCAGCTGTTCGAAGGGGCCATGACCGACGAGGTGTTCGCCTGGAATGCCGCCTCCAACAACCAGGGGCTCATCGCTGGCGAGCTGTCGTACATCCTCAACTCGATCTCGGCGTACCGCACCTCCCAGGAGGCCAACCCCGAGGTGGCGGCCGACACCTTCTTCAGCCCGGCGCTGTCGGGGCCGGCCGCCCAGCTGGTGGCCTCCCACGTCATGTACAACTGGATCATCCCCAACCACGCCCAGAACGTCGACGCCGCCAACGAGTTCCTGCTCCACTACACGCTCAACTACGAGTCGGCGTGCTGGCACTCCCAGCTGTACGACTTCCCCGCCTTCGGCGAGCGGGTCCCCGATCTGGGGACATGGCTCCAGAGCGACCCGTTCGGATCGGAGCCGGCGGACAAGCTGGCGGTGCTGTCCAATGCCCTCGACTGGAGCACCAACGTTGGCCACCCCGGTCCCGCCAACCCCGCCACCGGTCAGATCTTCGGCGAGTCCATCATCCCGGTGATGTTCGCCGGGGCCGCCAGGGGCGACAAGACCCCCGAGCAGGCGGTGACCGATGCCGAGTCCGCGATCAGGGCGATCTTCACCGACTGGCGGGAGCGGGGGCTGGTGGGGGGCGAATCCTGAACGTCG
>JACDBE010000266.1 GCA_013695075.1 Acidimicrobiia bacterium | reverse complement strand
CCTCCCTCGTTCCACATCGGCTCACCAAAGAGCTTGCTGTAGAAGTCCGCCAGCCGTTGCGGATCGTCCGAACCGATGAGGATGCTGTTCAGGTTCATATCGCCTCCAGTATTCGTGATGCCGGTGGACGCGCTGCACGCCCTTCATCGCCGGTGTAGACCTCCGTCAGCCTCGATTCTCATCGGTGGCCGGGAAACCTTCTGCGATGTCATCGGCAGGCGTTGCTCAGAGCGGTAGCGGGAGCGGGTGCTTCTGCCGGCGACGCATGGAATGACTAGCGTCGCGGCCCCACGAAGTTCGGGTGGCTGGCGCATCGTCAAGACGATGGGCTTCAAGCTCACCCGCCTGCACCCCTCCGGCGGGGTGGCCCAGCATCACCGCCGACCGTGCTGCCCGCAGGAATGGCCATTCTGACCGGATCAACGATGTACCGGCTGAGAGTGCGGCGCCGGGAACGGTGGCGCCACGCGGTGCCGGCTCGACCTCGCGTGGTCAGGACATTCACCCGGCGATGACCGCACCGCTGCGCGGGCCCAGCCGCAGCGAGCGACGCCGCGGGCGGGTGCGGCCGTGCGACCACAGCACATCGCCATCGATGGCCACCGGTAGCCGCACCGTCTCGGTGGCCAGGTTGAGGGCCACCACGGTGCGCTCGCCGCCGGCGACCCGCTCGTAGGCCAGGGCATCGCCCTCGTAGCCGAGCAGCCGCCACCCACCGGCAAGCAGCGAGGGCCGCTGCCGCCGTACCCGCAGCAGCGAACGCACCCGGCCGAGGTGTTCGGTGTCGCCGCCGCCCTCCCCGGGAAAGCCGCCCCGGTTGGCCGGGTCACGGCCGCCCTCCATGGCCACCTCGTCGCCGTAGTACAGCCCGGGCGCGCCGGGAACGGTGACCTGGAACAGGGTGGCCAGCAGCAGTCGGTCGAGGTCGCCGCCGGCCTCGGTGAGGAACCGGGGCATGTCATGGCTGCCGATGAGGTTGTGGTTCATGGCGGTGACCGCCGGCGAGTACATCGCCGTCATCGCCAAGTACCCCTCCAACATGGTGGCGGCGTCGATGGTGCCCTTGGCGAAGAAGTCGACGCACAGGTCGCGGAAGGTGTAGTTCATGGTGGCGTCGAACTCGTCGCCCGCCAGCCACCTGCTCGCATCGCCCATGACCTCGGCCAGCAGGTAGGCGTCCGGCTTGACCGCCCGCAGCTCCTCCCTGGCCTCGATCCAGAAGTCGTGGTCGATGTAGCGCACCACGTCCATGCGCCACCCGTCGATGTCGAAGCGCTTCACCCAGTGGGTGACCACGTCGAGCATGAACCGGCGGGCCGCGGGGTCACCGAGGTTGATCCGGGGCATGGTGGGCACCCCGTACCAGGCGTCGTAGGTGGCGGCGACAGCAGCTCCGTCACCGTCGGCGACCACCACCGGCACCCCGGTCTCCTCCCGGATCCGCTCCACGTGCTCGTGCCAGAAGTCACCGGGCTCGATCATCTGGGGACGGACCTCGACCCTCGCCGGCCAGCTGGAGACCTGGAACCAGCCGGAGAACGGAGACGCCGCACCGGTGGTCACCACGTCGGCGAAGGGGGCGAACCGGGGGTGGACGTGGTTGAGCGACACGTCCAGCAGCACCCGGATGGAGCGGCGGTGCAGCGCCGCCACCAGATCGGCGAGGGCTTGGTCGCCACCCAGCATCGGGTCCACCGCCAGGTAGTCGACGGTGTCGTAGCGGTGGTTCGACGGTGAGGTGAAGATCGGGGTCAGATACAGCACGTCCACCCCCAGGTCGGCCAGGTAGTCGGCGGTGGCGGCGATGCCGGCCAGGTCACCGCCCATGAAGCCAACCCGGGTCGGCTCCGATCCCCATGCGGCGACATCGGCAGGGTCGTTTCCCGGGTCGCCGTTGGCGAACCGGTCGGGAAAGATCTGATAGATCACCGCCCCCTGCGCCCATGACGGTGCGTCGTGGCAGGGCACCTCGGCCACCGTCACCGGGAACCGGTCGAGCCGCTCGATGCCACTGGTGATCCCGGTGGGCGCCAGGTACACCGCGGCGCCACCGGCCAACCGCAGGGCGATCGAACACCCGAAGGCCGGCGCCGGCGGCACGATGGTGGCCTCCCACAGCGACACCGCCCCGGCAGCGCCAACCAGGGTGAGCGGGAACCCGGTGACCACCGCCACGGGCTCGTCGACCCGGGTGAGCACCATGGCCTCTTCCACGTCGGGGGGTCCCAGCACCCGGAACGCCAGCCGCCCGTCGGAGAGCCGGGCCAGGAAGGCGGGGTCGGTGGGGTCGAAGCGGACCCGGTGGGGACGGACGCTGCCGCTGCCGTAGACCTGGAAGTCCGACGGCAGCGGACGCGGGGCACCCCCGGTGGTTACGGCGGCGGCGACGGCGGGCACCGCTCAGCCCTTGACGGCACCCTGGGTGAGCCCGCTGACGATCGCCCGCTGGAACACCAGGAACGTAACCACGATGGGCAATGACCCGATGACCGCCCCGGCGGCCAGCTGGCCCCAGCGCGAGGCGTATTCCGACAGGGTGAAGGTCTGCAGACCGACGGCATAGGTGAGGTTGCCCACGGTGGTGAGCAGGGTCCTGGCAAGCACGAACTCGGAAAAGGCGGTGACGAAGGCGATGACCCCGATCACCGCCAGGGCGGGGCGGACCAGGGGGAGGATGATCCGCCAGAAGATCTGGGTGGGGGTGGCCCCGTCCACCCGGGCGGACTCGTCCAGCGACAGCGGCACCGAATCCATGAACCCCTTGATGAGGAAGGTGTTGAATCCGATGGCGCCGCCCAGGTACACCAGGATCAACCCCAGGTGGGTGTCGAGTCCGAGGCTGGGCACCACATCGCCCATCTGGTCGAGGATGAGGAAGATGGCCACGAAGGCGAGGAACTGAGGGAACACCTGAACCAGCAGCATCGCCAGCAGCCCCACCCGCCGACCGGTGAAGCGGAACCGGCTGAAGGCGTACGCCGACATGGCGCCGAGCAGCACGTTGGCCAGGGCGACGATCAGCGAGATCTTCCACGAGGTGGCCAGCCAGGACATGAAGGGCGAGGCCGGTGGGTTGTCGAGAATCTGCCCGTAGTTGTCCAGCGATGCCCCGGCCGGGATGAGGCGGGCGCCGGACAGGGTGTCGATGGGGTTGATCGACGCCGACACCATCCATGCCAATGGGTACAAGGCGAACAGCACCGCTACCAGCAGCACGACGTGACGCCATCCCAGGGTGCGCCACCATTTCCGGAACGACATCGGGGGGTAGGTCGGTTTGGGCGCCCGGGGTCTGCCGAGGAGCCTGCGGCCGGCCGGACGCTCAGAGAGCGCCATAGATGTTCTCCAGTCGCTTGGTGTAGCGGAAGCTGAGCGAGGAGATCACCATCACCAGGATGAAGATGAACACGGTGATGGCGGCACCGAGACCGAACCGGTTGCCGGCACCGGAGGCCACCGCCAGATCGAAGGTGAAGGTGATCAGGATATCGGTGGCACCCACCGGCACTGCGGCGTCGAGGATGGCCGGACCGCCGGCGGTGAGCAGGTAGATGAGAACGAAGTTGTTGAAGTTGAACGCGAACGAGCCGATGAGCAGCGGCGCTAGCGCCACCATCAGTAGCGGGAAGGTGATGCGGCGGAACACGGTGAAGGGGCCGGCGCCGTCGACCCTGGCGGCCTCGATCAGGTCGGTGGGAATGGCCTGGAGCGCCCCCGTGCAGATCAGGTACATGTAGGGGAAGCCCAGCCACAGGTTGACCAGCAGCACCGCGGTGCGGGCCCAGGTTGGGTCGGAGAACCAGGCGATGGGGTCGATCCCCACCGCCTCCAGCATGCCGTTCACCTGACCGAAACGGGCGTTGAACAGACCCTGCCAGATGAGGATGCTGAGGAAGGCGGGCACGGCGTAGGGGAGGATGAAGATGGAGCGGTACAGGGTGCGGCCCCGCAACCGCTCGTGCTGCATGGTGAGGGCAAGACCGAGACCAAGGGCGAAGGTCGACGCCACCGACACCAGGGCGAACACCACGTTCCAGGTGAACACCCCGAGGAAGGGGCGCCGGATGGCCTGGTTGGTGAGGATGCTTGTGTAGTTGATGGTGCCCACCGTCTCCACCCAGCCCGGATCGAGCTCGGTGCCGTCCTCGCACACGAAGTTGCCCCTGGTGCTAACCGTGTCGCCCGGTCGGCACGCCTGGTCACCCACCAGGTCGTTCATGGTGTCGGTGGCGGCGTCGTAGCGGAACCGCTGGGTGGCCTGCACCACCCGGCCCTGGGACAGCCCAAGGATCTGCACCTGGCCGGCATCGCTGTCGATGACCAGCTGGTCGAATGCCAGGGTGTTGGCCAGGGCGAACACCTGGGGGCGGCTGAGCAGGCGGTATGGCCCGATCTGCTCGGGCACCCCGTCCCCGTCGCCATCGGTGATGCCCAGCGCCACCGGATCCTCGGTGGCGTCTGCCCGCGCCTCATCGCTGCGCAGCCGAGGTTCCCCGAAGACGAGGGCGCCGTCGTCGCCTATCAGCAGCAGCCGCAGCTCGTCGCCGTCCTGATAGACATACAGGTCGAACAGCGCACCGGGGGCATCCGGGTCGACGAAGGAGCGGTTCTCGATGATGGCAATCGCCTGCGGCTTCTGCACCACGTTGCCGGTGGCCCAGTTGGTGAACGAGATGTAGAAGGTGTAGACGATGGGGATGATCAGGAAGACCGCCATCAGCACCAGACCAGGGGTGATCCAGCGCAAGGCCATGGTGCGGGGCCACAGATACACCCAGTTGACGAACAGGGTGCCGATCACCAGACCGGTGAGGAACAGCCAGGCCCCGTCGGCGACCAACACCACCGCCGCCCACACCGCCACCGCGTCGAGTAGGGCGATGCCGGCCATCTTCAGCCACCAGCCGGTGCCATACCCGGTGCGGTCCTTGACCGACGTATCCGGTGCTCGCTGCCGCAGGTCGGTCATCGGGCGGCGATCCTAACAATGGCGGTTGCGGCGGGGGCTCAGAGATCACCGCCTGACACGTTCACCCACCCAATGGTCCCACCCCGAACCATCGCCGGCTCGAAGTCGGCGACGACCGGCGGCCGAGCCCCGCGGCGCCGTCAGGCGCGTGCCCCCGTCGCCTTGCCGGCGACGTCGAGGATGACGCGGGCAAGCGCGTCGGGTTGCGTCAGCTGGGGCCAGTGGCCGCCGGGCAGGTCGACATACTCCACGTCGCGGACGCGGGCCAGCTCTGGGATCTCGCCCTCGTCGACCCAGCCGCGGAGATCGGCGGCGGTGTACTCCGGGCAAACGGCGGTCACCGGGACGTCATAGCGGCGCTCGTCGGCGAGGCGCACCGGGCCGGCGAGGACCTGTTCGGGCGCAGGGATGGCGCCGGCGTAGAAACGGGCCAGCGACTCCTCGTCGAAGTCGACGATGTTGGCCTCCTCCCCGACCTCAGCCCAGTCGGGCATCGCCACCTCGCCGTTCTCGGCGGGGAGGCCCGAGAGCAGCGCGCTGCCGTCCTCGTCTGGGAAGCCACCGACGTACACCGCCCGGGCAACCTTGTCCGGCCGGGCATCCACCGCCGAGTGGGCGATGGCGCTGCCCGCCGAGTGCCCGACGAGCAGCACCGGGCCCTCGGCGGCGTCGATAGCGGCGACCACCGCGTCGACCTGGTCGCGCAGGGTGATCGCCGACCGATCGGCGTCCCGGCTCTCCATGCCGGGCAGAGTGAGCGCACTCACGGTGTGGCCCTCCTTCTCCAGGGGCGGGACGACGGCGTCCCAGGAGGAGCCGTCGAGCCACAGGCCGGGGACCAGGATGATGTCCATGGAGTTGTCCTTTCGCATAACGATCCAATATTCTCGATCATTCGACATTAACAGTATGATCCAGACATGTCGAACGACGCCAGGCTCCCCGACTACGAGCTCGAGGACCTCCGCATCGTGGTGTCCCCGACGGAGCTGAAGGCGCTCTTCCACCCGCTCCGCGACCAGCTGCTCGACCTTGTCCTCGAGCGAGCCGCCACGGTCGCCGAGCTGGCCGCCGCCGTCGGCCGCCCCAAGAGCAGCGTCGCCTACCATGTCGGCGTCCTGGTCGACGCCGACCTGCTAACGGTGGTCCGCACCCGACGGGTCCGCGCCATCGACGAGCGGTTCTACGGCCGCACCGCCCGGATCTTCTACGTCGGCCAGGTAGCGCCGGAGCAGGTGTCGGTGATGAACAACCTGCTCCTCGAGGCCGCCGCCGAGTCCGGTCCCGCTCACGAGGCCGACACCCTGCGGAGCATCGCTCGACACGCCCGCGTCCCCCGCGAGCGCGCCACCGAGTTCTGGGATCGGGTCTTCGAGCTGACTCGCCAGTTCAGCCAGATCCCGCGCGGCGGCGACACTGTCTACGGCTTCGTCGCCGCTCTCTACCCGACCGAGTACCCCAGCCTCCCCGAGATCGGGTCCGACGGCGAGAGATCATCTCCGTCGGAGTCGTGACGACTCGCCGACACCCTCCTCAGATCAGTTCGGTCTTGGTTTCGCCACCGACGACCGGGGGTATCCAGCGGTATCCCGAGAAAGGCCACAATGGTGGAACGTGAGCACGAATCCCATGAACATGTCTCTTCGGACCGAGTGATCGATCGGCGCGCCTGGTCGCCCGGGCAGATCGTTGCCGGCCTGGTCGGTTTCGCCCTCATCGTCCTCGGGGGCATCGCCCTGGCGCGACTGGGGCTGTCCACGCCGGTGACCGGCGAGGTCGCCGAGGTGGCCGGGGTGACGGCGACCCGGTTGTGGGCCGGCGTCGAGATCGTGCTCGGGTTGATCCTGCTGGGTATCGCCGCCTCGCCGTACGCCGTTCGGGGCGGCCTGGTGACGATGGGTCTGCTGTTCGCCGCCTTCGGGCTGGTTGTTGCGGTGGAACCGGACCCGTTCGTCGAGCCCCTCGGCGTCGACAGCGGCTCGGGCATCGTGTGGCTGGTGATCGGCGTGGTGCTGGTGCTGGTGGGCTGGCTGTCGCCCACGGTGATCAGCAGCCAGCGCCGCAGCGCCGTCACCCGCGACGAGTCCGACCGCATCGCCTGAGGAACGCTCACCATGGCAACAGGGGGTTTCCACTCCCCTTGGGAGGGGTGCCGAGCGTAGCGAGGCGGGGAGGGATGCCTTGTGCGCCGGTTGGCCACGCCCCCTCCCCGGCTGCTCCGCAGCCACCCCTCCCCGCACGGGCGGGGAGGGGAAAAGCGGCAAGCGAGGAGAAAGAAGCCGCTCTTGACCGGCTCAGCCGCCGGCGATGGCGGTCTGCACCTGCTCGGCGGCTTGGGTCATCGCCGTCGTGGCGTCCACCGAACCCTGACGCACCGCCAGCAGCTGGTCACCGAGCGGGCCCCACACCGAACCCATCTCGGGGATGTTGGGCATGAACTGCCCGTTGGCCCCAGAGGCGCCGAAGGCGGAGAACACCGGGTCGTCGCCGATGGCGTCGAGGGTGGGGATCCAGGTAGGTCCGCGGGGATCGGCCTCGTGCAGCGCCAACATGGTCTCGTCGGTGGCGATGAAGTTGAGCAGGAACTCCTGGGCGATGGCCGGGTTGGCACCGAACTGGCTGATGTAAAAGCCGCGCACCCCGATGAACGGCGCCATCACGTTTCCGTCAAGGGTGGGCAGCGGGGCGGCGCTCCACGGCATGCCGGACTCGTTGAGCGAGTTGATCTGCCAGGGGCCCGACAGGTAGAACGGCTCCACCCCGTCGATGAACAGCTGTTTGGCGGCATCGTCATCGAGGGGACCGATGTACCCTTCCGCCACCAGGGTGGCCAGCGCCTCGACGCCGGCGATTGCACCCTCGCTGTCGAGACCGATGTCCTCCACGTCGAAGCCAGTCTCCGGGGAGAACCCGAAGATGTAGCCGCCACCGGCGCTGACGAAGGAGAAGTTGTGGTAGGCATCACCGGCGGTGCCCCCGCCGGTGATGCCCCAGCAGTTCTCGATGGCGTCGCCCAGGGCGTCACAGGCTGCGGTCAGCTCCTCCACCGTCGCCGGCGGGGTATCCACCAGGTCGGTGTTGTAGTACAGGGTCACATTTTCGGCGGCGTACGGCAGGGCGTACAAGGTGCCGTCGACGGTGAGGGCGTTGAGGCTGGGCTCGGTGAGGTTGGCGGCCGCCCCGCCGAGGTCAATGGGGGCGGCGATGCCGTTGGCCACCATCTCACCCACCCAGTCGTGGGCACCGATGAAGATGTCGGGGCCCTGACCGGCGGGTGCCTGGGTGACGATCTGTTCCCGCATGTCCTCGAAGTCGATGACGGTGACCTCGATGGGAACCCCGGTCTCTTCGGTGAAGGGGGCGGCCACCTGCTCGATGATCGCCCCGAACTTGTCGTCGGCCCAGATGGCCAGCGGTGCCAAGGCGGCCCCCGAGGTGGTGGTCGCCGGGGCAGCGGTGGTGGCAGCGGGAGCGGCGGTGGTGGCTGCGGGAGCGGCGGTGGTACCGTCGTCGCCCCCGGGTCCGGCGTCGCCACCACAGGCGGCGACGACCATCACCAGGGCGCCCACCAGGGCCAAGAGCCTCAGGTGTAGGCGGTTCACGGAGATCCTCCTCGGGTTCACGTTTGAAGACCGCCCGGGACGGTGCGGCCGACGCCATTCAAGCAGGCCCCCTGCCCCCGGTCCGGTCGGCGTCACCGCCTGCCGGTGAGCGGGTCGTCGCTCAGCCGGAGTCGGTGGTGAAGGCGATCACGTCCTCCTGGGAATAGAACTCGGTGATCCGCTCCACCGAGCAGACTTCCTGCACCGAGGTCAGCAGGGCGAGCAGCTGGGCGAAGTCGGTCATCGGCAGGTCGTTCATGTTCCCCCCCTGATCCACGAACACCTGGATGGCGGCGATGTCGGTCTCGCAGTCGCCGCTGACGTCGCCGCTGGCGTCCCCTATCGCGGACATGACGCTCTGGGCGAGTGTCAGGTAAGCGACGGTCCCCGGAGCCTCGCGCTCTGCGATCTCGATCATGGCGGTGAAGACGTCTTCATCCTCCGCCAGGTCCGGGCAATCCATGCCCTCGGTGCTGGCCTCGAACTCAGCCGAGATGGGATCCAGCTGAGCCTGCAGGTCGGTCAAGTCATTGCTGGTGGCCGAGTCGACGTCGAGGTCGGCCACCACCGGTTCGATGGCGCGCAGGAAGTCGGCAAAGGCATCGATGCACTCCTGGGGCATGTCGTCGATCCCCACCGAGGGTCGGTCGTCGTCAGCGGTCGTCGTCGTCGCCGACGCCTGCGTGGTGTCGGCACCGCCATCGGCCCCCAACGAGGTGTCGGGGCCGGCCGTGGTGTCGGCGGCGTCGTCCCCACCGCAGGCGGCGAGCACCGTAAGCAACACCACCAGCATCGTGAGGAACCTGGGTATACGCATGCGGAGTCTCTCCTCGGGCGGACGGAATGGCACCAGGCTACCGCAGAGCAGCGCCATGCTCGCCGATGGATGTCGGCACCGATCCCCGGGCGGGTCGTGGGGCCGTCGGATCCCCCCCGTACACTCACCGCCGATGCACCCCCCATCTGGCATCCCCGGCGAACCCCCCGGCCGTTACCGGCCCCGACAGCCGGGCGTATCGGCGCTGGTTGGGTCCGGCGTCGAGGGGCTTTCGCAATGAACGGGAGATCCGCGACGGGGGCGGCGTCGGCTTCGAGCACCCCGGC
>JACDBE010000254.1 GCA_013695075.1 Acidimicrobiia bacterium | reverse complement strand
GCTCCATCGAGACGTACCAGCCAACCGACCCCGCGCTGGCCACGGTCTCGACTTGCCAGGCCACGCCGTCCCAACGGGCATACTTCAGATCGTCGTTGCCCAGATCGAAGTAGGCGATGTGGGGTAGGCCGGCACCGTCCAACGCCAACGATGTGAATTCGCCCACATCCCCGGCGCTGTCCACGGTCTCGATCTGCCAGGCCATCCCGTCCCAGCGGGCATATCGCAGGTCGAGGTTGGTGCCATCGTAGTAGGTGATGTGGGGCAGGCCACCCTGGTCCAACACCAGCGATGTGAACTCGCCGACCTTCCCGGCACTATCCACGGTCTCGATCTGCCAGGCCACCCCGTCCCAATGGGCATACTTCAGGTCGCGCTTGGTGCCGTCCCGGTAGCTGATATGGGGCAGACCGCTCGCATCCAGCGCCAGCGACGAATACGCCCCCACATCCCCGCTGCTGTCAACGGTCTCGATCTGCCAAGCGGCGCCCTCCCAGTGGGCATACTTCAGGTCGCCGTTTCCCCAGTCCATGTAGCTGATGTGGGGTTGGCCGCTCCCGTCCAACGCCAGCGACGTGAACCACCCCACATCCCCTGCGCTGTCAACGGTCTCGATCTGCCAGGTGGTCGCCGACGCCTGCCCTGCCAGCACGATCAGCAGCACGATGGGCATGACACGCACCAGGCGCCTGACGGAGTTTTTCATGGCTGCCCCTTGTCTTCATAGCTGACCCAATGTCTTCATGTCTTATCAAATATTTGGGGCAGCCGAGAGCCTAGCGCTTCGATCCGCGCGGCGCGCTCTCCCACCGACCACTCCTGGCATGCCGGATCGGCTGCCGAATCCCAGCAGGCGCCGATCCCGCAAGTGGTCCGGTCGCCTCACCCGGGTATCGGGCTCGCCCCGGTGAGACCCAGCAGCTCGTCGCTGACGTACAACCGGCTTGGTCGGCTCTTCGACGGCACGGTCCCGTGCTTCACCAGGATCCCGGCGTCGGACAGGACGGCGAGGGCCGCGCTCCCCGTCTTGAGCGGGATGCCGAGCTTCGGCGACCATCGAGCCGGACATCGACGGGCGGGCAGGCATCTGGTTCCACGACGTCGCCGACGCCACCACCGAGTTCGTCATCGAGGGCTCGTGGGGGGTGTGGCCCCCGTGTGACCGATTGCCCCGGCCCATGGTCGGGACGGGGTGGCGGCGCCTATACTCCGGGCCGACCCGGAGGTGACCGCGGGTTGTCGCCATGGGGGCGTGGTGAAGTCTGGAGTTCACGCCGGCCTGTCAAGCCGGAGGTCGCGGGTTCAAATCCCGTCGCTCCCGCCATCCCGGTCGCCCGGTCAGGTAGCTCAGCTGGTAGAGCGCCGGTCTGAAAAACCGGAGGTCGGCGGTTCGACCCCGCCCCTGACCACCCCGAGAGCCACAGCGCTCCCACCAGAAACCCTTGTGACTCAACGGTCTCTGAGGGGTCAGCCACTCTTACCGTGCCTAACCACATCTTTCCTAAAACGGGGTCTCACTCGCTTCGGTTGCGGCACAGAGGCGACACAAACTAGTCCAAGTGCCCGGCTCGACTATGGGTGCGGTCGTGTGCATCCGAACCATCGGGGGCCCGACCGGTGATCGCGCCCGCCGCCACGGTGATGGATGAGTCACGCACGAATCGCGAGGAATTCGGGAGCCCGGGCCACCTGTCAGCCACAAGCGACGGTTGCAACTGGACCTTGGTCGTGAGCCCTGTAGCGTTCTCGGCGCGATCGCTTCGAGGCATGGGGAGTTGTCAGCGATGGGCCACTACGACGATCTCGCACCTGCATCATCAGGACTTGTCCCGCGTGGCAACGCGGAGGCTGACGGCGAACCTGATGCGCCACGTTGCCCCATCGGGCACGCTTCTCGTGTCCTACTTCACCAAGCGCGACGGCAGGGGCACCCCACGCCACCACTACCACCCGGTATCGGACCGGTACGCCTGTTCGAGGCGGTCGGAGACGTGTGGCGGGTCGACGTGGTGGATGACTTCGTCCAGCCTCTCCCTACCCATCAGCAGACCTTGCACGGGGGCTGAGTCTTCAGCTCTTCGGGGGTCGCCTTGCGGCGCCCTGTGTGCGGGCGGGCCGGGGTTGGCTGCAGGTAGTGACAGGTCTTCTTGTGGCGACGGGAGTTGCCCAGCGGCAGGTCACGCCCGTCGCGTGTGTAGGTGACGACCCATTTCTTCTTCTTCTTCTTCTTCTGCTTCTTCTTCATCTTCTTCTCCTCCTCCTCCTTCATCATCGCTCCTCCTTGCTACGAGGGTTAACTGGGCGGGCCCCGTCGAACCCTGCTGCCACTGATTCTCCCGCAGCAGTCGGGTCGCGCGCCACTCCGCTGAGGGTCGCTTGTGGGTCAAGAGTGCGGTGGCGGTGCCTTGTACCGGATAGCGCTAGTCGACTTACCCCGCTTCTCCGCACCTCAAATAGTCCGGGAAACCGGGGAATTCCAGTGCAGGTTGCGGCCCGTGACCGGTTCCTCGAGATCAGTCTTCCGGCGGGTGCTGAGCGACGAGCTCGGATCATCCGCGCACCGCAGGACTGTGGAACCGGCCCCGAGGGTTGAAGGCCTGCGCGACGAATGGTGGCGATGAGATGGCGTTCTCCGATCCGACCAGGACACACGATCGGGAAGAAGAATGCTGTTTGGCGGCGTCGTGTCAGGGGTAGTCACATGTCCTCACAGAGAGCGCCGCGGCGCCGACGAAGGGGACAGATCGATGGCCAACGACCAACAAGCCGGGACACCAGTGGACAGCGTCGACACCGGCGAGTCGACGCCGACCAGAGTTGCCGAGACGGCTGGTGCCGAAGCGTCCAATGTCGCATCGACCGCAGTCGACGGCGCCCGCGACGTAGCCGACGAGGTGACCACGCAGGCGAAGGCTGTTGCCGGCGAGGCGAAAGATCAGCTTGCAAGCCTTGTCAGCCAGGGACGCCAGGAAGTACGCCAACAGGCCGAGCAGCGCACCGCCCAATTCGTCGGCCAGTTGCGCTCACTGTCCGAGCAGGTCACTGCCCTGGCCGAGGGCCGACCCGACACCGGAGGATCGCTCGTCGGCTACCTGAACGAGGCGCAGAACCGAATCCGTGGCCTGGCGTCTCGGCTGGAGCAGGGCGGTCCCCAGGGCCTCGTCGACGACGTCACGCGGTTCGCCCGCCGGCGGCCCGGTGTGTTCCTCACAGGGGCCGTTGCCGCGGGCTTCGTCGTGGGCCGTGCCTTGCGCGCCGGCGTTGCCAGTCAGCAGGACGCCGACCCGGCGGGAGCCCAGAGACCTGCAGTGGCAGACGTGCCGGTCGGTTCCGGGCAGACGCAGCGGGGTTCCTCCCTGCCACCGGCTGACACCGGTTGGCGCCAGTGAGCACGGATTCGTCCGCCGGTTACACCGGGACAACGGACGGCCCTGAGCGGTCCCCGACTCCTGAGACGCAGCCGAAGCGCCCGGAGGCGTCCCTCGGCGAGCTGGTGTCGGAAATGACCGGTGAGCTCAGCACCCTGTTCCGCAAGGAGGTCGAGCTCGCCAAGACCGAGGCGCGCGAGGAATTGTCCCAAGCCGGCGGGGCCGCTGCCATGTTGGGTGGTGCCGCGCTCGCCGGGTGGCTCGCACTCGTGATGCTGTCGTTCGCCCTTGCCTGGGTCTTAGACCAGGCACTCAATACGGCGCTGTCGTTCGCCATCGTCGGTGTGGTGTGGGCATTTGCCGCGTTCATCCTGCAGCGGAGCGGCCGCAGCCGAATGAGTCGACTGCGCGGCCTCCCGGAAACACGAGAAACCATCAAGGAGGATGTCGAATGGGCCAAAGCGCAGACGAGCTGAGACATGACATCGAAGCAACTCGGGGCCAACTCGGAGAGACTCTCGACGCCATCGGTGACCGGGTGAGCCCCGGTCGGATGATCGAACGCCGAAAGAACCGAGTGGTCGGAGGGCTGCAAGACATCCGCGACCGGGTGATGGGTTCAGCCTCCGAGGTCCAATCGACGGTGACGGAGGGCACAGCCGGGGCGGTTGACACGCTGAAGGGCGCTCCCGAGGCGCTGCGCGGTCAGACCCAGGGGAATCCACTGGCCGCAGGTGCGATCGCCTTCGGCGTCGGTGTGCTGCTCGCTTCGGTGTTCCCGGCCAGCGAGCGCGAGAAGCAGGCGGCCGACCAGTTGATGGATAAGGTCGAGCCCTTGAAGGAGGAGTTCACGCAGACCGGGCGAGAGATTGCCGAGCATCTGAAGGAGCCGGCGCTCGAGGCGATGGAACAAGTCAAGGACACGGCGACCGAAGGCAAACAGGCCGTCACCGACACCGCCAAGGAAGCCGTCGACACCGCGCAGGAGACGGCACGGGAAGCGGCCGACACCGTCCGGGCCGAGGCGTCGGGTGACCAGGTCGACCGACCAACCTGAAAGCCGCAGCGGTATCGAACAACTCTGCCCCGGTGGCTCCGGGTGGGGGAATGATCGGGGTCGTGCCGCCGAGTCTCCGACTGACATCCCGCCACGGGGTTGGAAGGACGTTGCCGTCAGGGTGAAGGAGGAAGTCGAAGGTCGACCAAGTGGTGCTAATCGCCGCCGGGGTCGCCTACGGCGCCCTCGGCGCCGTCGCCATCTTGATGCTATGGCTCCTGCTCATTGCATTGGTCGTCATCCTCCTGGTCGGCCAAGAGCCTGACCAGACGACGCCAATCGCACGCTGAGGTTTCCCCTGCTTGTGCCGATAAGTCGGTGGACAGAAGCACGGTACGCCATCGGCGCGGACATCATGGCGGAGCTCACGGACGCCCTACTTCCTGTGCCCTCGAAAGACGCTTGAGGCAGTAAGGCTCCGGACGGCAGTTGCGGCGCACTTGGGCCGTGGTCGGGTTCGGCGGCCACGACCGTGGCCTGTTCGGCACTGACGGCTCCGATCCTCGACTGGTTCTACGGCCCATAATCCGATCCCCCGCTCGGTTCACCCGTCTATAAGGCAGGCCTTGGTAGGTGCTCCGGGGCACGACGACGCACCAGCCGACCGGCTTGTCGTCGAGGAAAGCGACCAATAGCTTGGTGGTGCGGAGTAGGGGTGCCCGCAGTCCAAGTGCTCTAAGAACCGAAGGGCGCGTTCCTCGGCGGGAACCGACGCCCCCTACTCGCTGGGAACAACTTGAACCGCTGGCCGTGGCTTATTGACGAATCGCCGCGGGCACCATGGACTCACATCCGAGGGGCGGATGGTCATCGGGGCCGCGCCGAGGTTGCGAGCGGTTCGAGGAGGTCAACAACAGCGGAGGCGCAGCCTGGAAGCAACCACGGCAGAGAAGGAGCGGGACGGGGGTGGCGTCCCGCTCCATCTCTCGCCTACAGGGTGGCGGCGATCAGCCCTAGGACGAGGAGCTTCGCCAGCCAGTCGCCGGCATGGATGGCGGCTAGCTGGATCGGGGTCTTCTCGTGGACCACGGCGCCGATCCAGAGGACGAGCGGGAACCCGACCCACAGCACTGCCCCCAGGATCAGGCCGCCGGACCAATCATCGACGCCGGCTTGGGCAGCCAGGCCGGCCACGACCGCCGCCAGCACCAGGCAGCGCAGGAACTCGACGGCAATCTGCCATGGCGGCATCTGCTCGCCGGCGGCGGCTGCCTCGCTGACCTCGGCGAGCCGTTCTCCGAGCATGGTGTAGTAGACGAAGCCGATGATGAAGGCTGCGACTGCGCCGACCAGGACGGCGACGATGCTGACCTCAGGCATCGATCTCACCTCCTTCGAGCTGCGCCTTGAGCGCAGTCAGGCGATCCCGCCAGAACAGCTTGGTCTGCTCGGCCTCGTCGGCGTCGGCGAGGCGGGCGTGCTCCACAACCACGGTGCTCTTGGCGGGACCCTTGGCGTCGAAGTACACCGCAACCCTGCTGTCACCGCCGTTCCAGTCGTAGCGCGCCGATCTCGATGGGGTGACGGTGCGCTGGCGCAGGTCTCCCTCCGGCAGCCACTGCTTGCGGCGCTCCTCGTTGGTGACAGCATCGAAGAGACGTTCGGCGGGCACCTGCACCGTGCGAGAGGCGGTGATGGTGAAGCCGTCGGGGTGCTCGCCGACGGCCCGCAGCCCACGAGCCCGCTCGTAGCTGACGGTGACCGCCTGGGCCTCCCACACCAACGGCTCGATGCCCAGCTGGTCGGCGACCCAACGGGCCACCTCGCGGTGGGAACGCTCGGCGGCTCCGTACTCGTCGAGCATGTCGAACCATTCCTCCCAGCCGCGGCCGGTGCGCGCCCGGATCGTCGCATCCGAGGTGGCCAGCGGCGGCGCGGGGGTGTCCGGGGACGGCGCTGCGGCCAGCAGCATCGCCCGGGCCGCGGTGTAGCTCTCGCCGGTCTTCTCCATGCGGGAGCGAACGAGACGCTTGAACGATCTCTGCCTGGTCATCTTGTCCTCCTCCAGTGACGGCGGCGCCACGACTCACGCTCGGAGCGCCCCGCCGGGAAGGGCAAGTTCCTGCCGGCGTCCCGAAGGCTGGAGCCTCCTTTGCCCTCGCTAGCGCCGGTGGCGTGAGCACCGGAATCGAGGGTTCGGCGCAGGACGGCGCCGCTGCTTCACGTTACCCACTATGGACTGTGCCGGGCAACGAAATTCATCGCAGGGTGTACGGGCGGCGGTCGCTGGCTGCTGGTCAGGGCACGATCGTGCCCGACGCCAGAAGCCTGTCCCCGGTCCGCACACCAAAGGGAGGGAACAGACGAGGGAGGGATGCCGAGCCAACCCTGTCAGGCTCAGTCCGAATCGACGAGATCGCCGTATTCGGGATGGCTGGCCAGGTAGGACCGGACGTACCGGCATCGCGGCCGGACCCGCAGGCCCCGGGAGCGGGCATCGTCGAGGACGGCGCCGACCAGATGGCCGGCCATGGCCTGGCCCTCGAACTGCTGGAGAACCTCGGTGTGGATCAGGGTGATGGTGCCGTCGCCGATCCTGTAGTCCTCGATGCCGGCGAGCACATCGTCAACATGGATCTCGTACCGGCTCAGCTCGGGGTTGTCGGTCACCGCGATCTTCAAATGGCCCTCATAGCTGAGATCCTGTCCCGACAAGGGCTCGTACCGCCCGCAGACGGCCCCCGATCCGGTTCTCGATGCTGCCGCCGGTTCAGCGACCTTCGGGATCGGTGTCGCCGGGCAGGTTCGTACCGCCAGGGATGTCCTCATCGCCCGGGACGTCGGTACTACCGGGGATATCCGTATCGCCCGGGAGGTCGGTACCACCCGGGATATCCGCATCACCCGGGATATCGGTACCGCCCGGAACGCCCGGATCGCTCGGCACATCGGTCCCACCCGGGATGTCCTCATCGCCCGGGAGGCGACTGGTGTCACCCGGGATGTGCTCCTCGAGCCTGTCGGAGACGTCGTCGTACTTGTCCCTCATCCCTTCGGGAAGCTTGTCATCGAACTTGTCGACGGCCCCGTCGAGCTTGTCCTTCATGTCGCCGGCGGCATCCTTCGCCTTGTCCATGAAACTCATGCCTGGTGCTCCTTTGCACGATCGCTACCCACGGCGCGCCAGACGGTACCGAGACGGCGACGAAACGGAAAACCGACTGCCGGACGTAAGGTGGCGTCATGTCATCCCTCACCCTCGACATCGCAGGACGCGGCCCGGCCGTGGTGCTGCTCCACGCAGGGGTGTGCGACCGCCGCATGTGGGATCCGCAATGGGCAGCCCTGGCGGCGGACCATACGGTCATACGCCCCGACCTGCCGGGCTTCGGCGCCACGCCATTTCCTGCAGAGGAGACCGACGTGGCCGGGGCGGTGGTCGAGCTGCTCGATACCCATCGGCTGGAACAGGCGGCGATGGTGGGAGCTTCCTTCGGGGGGCGGGTGGCGGTCGAGGTCGCCGCGCGCTGGCCGGATCGGGTCTCTGCCTTGGTTGCCCTGGATGCGCCGGTGCGCGCCATCCCCGCCACGGCGGCATTCGATGCGTTCGACGAGGCCGAGCAGGCTCTCCTGGAGGCAGGCGATCTGGACGGAGCCGCCGAGCTCAATGCCCGCACCTGGCTGGGACCGGAGGCAACCGCAGAGACGATTGCCATGGTTACCGCCATGCAGCGCCGGATCTTCGAGATCCAGTTGGCCGGCGAGGCAGAACATGTCGACGGCGGGTTCACCCGCGAGGAGATCGACCCGAAGGCCATCACCGCCCGCAGCCTCATCGTCGTCGGCGAGCACGACCTCGACTACTTCCAGAGCGCCGCCGACTATCTCGCCGCAACGATCCCCCAGGCACGCTTGGTCCGGCTGCCCTGGGCAGGTCACCTTCCCAGCCTGGAGCGCCCCGCCGAGATCAACAAGCTGCTGCTCGACTTCCTCGCCGAGGCATGAGCACTGGCGTCAGGTGATCAGCGCCACCACGACCGCAAACATGCCGGTCAAACCGGTCATCGCCCATCCGGTCGGGTGCCAGATGCCGAGTGGGTGTGACAGGAATGGGGCGCCATGCAGGGTGGCGGCTGGTACGGCGATGCGTGCCGGTGCGACCATGACGCCGTGACGTGGACCTGCCCGAAGTGCTCTCGGCTGTTCGCTCGCACCGGGCAGAGTCACGAGTGTGCCCCGCCGATGACCCTCGCCGAGTACTTCTCGACCGGAGCGGCGCGGGAGCGTCCCATCTTCGAGGCGGTTCTCCGTCACCTGGAGACCCTGGGGCCGATGCACGTCGAGCCGGTGTCCGTGGGGATCTTCATCAAGTCGACGGGAGGCTTCGTCGAGCTGCGCCCGATGACCCGGTGGGTCGCCCTGTCCTTCCCGATGCGCCACCGCCTCGGCCACCCGCGCATCGCCCGCCGACCAATCCGTAGCGGTCACCGGGTGTACCACGTCGTCAACCTGTACGGGGCCGACGATGTCGACTCGCAGGTTCGGGATCGGCTCTCCGAGTCGTACGCCGACTTCGGTTGAGGCCTGGCTCTGACCGAGGACGTGCGCATGCCCCCCGCTTGTCCCTCCATACATGTTCTACGTTGTAACACATGAGGTCGATCGGGATTGGTGAGATGCGGCAACACGCCAGCCGCTGGCTCAAGCTCGTCGCAGCTGGCGAGGCGATCACCGTCACCGATCGCGGACCGTTGCCGTGCTCCACCCCCCGAATGACGGCGGCTGGGGGAACCCGACGGCAGCGGGGCGGTTGACGCTACCCACCGCATGGCCCCGGCAGGTGCTGGCCGCCGTGGCCGAGATCGCCGTAGACCGATCGGCATTGGATCTCGCCGCCACGTTACCTCCTCAGTCGCTGCGATCGCTCGATGCCATTCATATCGCCTCGGCGCTGGCGCTCGGCGCCGACCTCGACGTGGTCGTCGCTTACGACGGCCGGCTGCTGGACGCCGCAGTAGCGACAGGGCTGACAACTCAAGCGCCTTGATGACGCTCGCATCGCCATGACCGTGAGGCCGCCAAGCTCCGGACGCCAACAGCCCCTCCCCGGCTACTCCGCAACCACCGCTCCCGGAAGGAGGGGAAACAGACGGACGGTGCCGAGCGGGGCGAGGCGGGGAGGGCTTCGAGGCGGGTCGGGGAAACAGCGCGGTCGGGTTACCAGTTGGCGGCTATGTACTTGGTCTCTAGGTACTCCAGCATGCCCTCGTGACCGCCCTCGCGGCCGATGCCGGACTCCTTGACTCCGCCGAAGGGGGCGGCTGGGTCGGAGATGAGACCCCGGTTGATGCCGACCATGCCGGCCTCGATGGCTTCGGCCACCCGCAGCCCGCGCGACAGGTCGGCGGTGTACAGGTACGAGGCCAGACCGTGCACAGTGTCGTTGGCCAGGGCCACCGCCTCGTCTTCGGTGGTGAAGGTGACCACCGGGGCCACCGGGCCGAACAGCTCGCGGCGCAGCACCGCTTCGTCAGCGGGGACCGAGCGGAGCACGGTGGGCTCGAAGTAGTACCCGGGCCGATCCGGGGCATGGCCCCCGGTTACCGCCTCGGCTCCGTCGTCGACCATCGCCGTCACCGATTCGGTCAGGTCGGACTGGGCGGCGGCGTTGATCATCGGGCCCAGGTCGGTTGCCGGATCCAGGCCGGGACCGACAACCTGCTTTGCCATGGCGGCGGCGAAGGCGGTAGTGAACGGGTCGGCAACCCCTTCGTGGACGTAGAAGCGGTTGGCGGCGACGCACGACTGCCCCCCGTTGCGCATCTTGGCGATCATCGCCCCGGAGACGGCAGCGTCGATGTCGGCGTCCTCGAACACCAGGAAGGGGGCGTTACCCCCCAGCTCCATCGAGCAGTTGACGACTCTCTTCGCCGCCCGTTCGAGGAGCAGGCTCCCCACCTCGGTAGACCCGGTGAACGACAGCTTGCGCACCCGATCGTCCGCCAGCATCGCCGCCACCACCTCGCTCGACGACCGGGAGGGCACCACATTGACTACCCCGGCGGGTAGACCCGCCTCCGCAAAGAGCTCGCCGATGGCCAACGCCGTCAGCGGGGTGTCCGAAGCCGGCTTCACCACCACGGTGCACCCGGCGGCCAGGGCCGGCCCCAGCTTGCGGGTGAGCATGGCGGCGGGGAAGTTCCACGGGGTGACCATCAACGCCACCCCCACCGGCTGACCGATCGACAGGATGCGCTTGTCACCCGCCGGTGCCGTCACCACGTGACCCTCGTTGCGCACCGCCTCCTCGGCATACCAGCGGAGGAACTCGGCGGCGTAGGTGACCTCCCCCTGTGACTCCCCCACCGCCTTTCCCATCTCCAGGGTGATCAACGTCGCTAGCTGCTGGCGCCGCTCGATCATCAGCTCGAACACCCGGC
>JACDBE010000184.1 GCA_013695075.1 Acidimicrobiia bacterium | reverse complement strand
GCCGGGAGCCGTGGGTGCCCATTCGCAATCGAATCCTGTTGCTGCTTGCAGCCGTGCTCGCCGCAGGCGTCCTGGGGGCGTGCGGGGGCGACGATGCCGAACCGGACGAGGTGGCCTCGATCTCGGGGGACGACGCAGACCAGGGTGGGAGCGCTCGCCAGGGCATCGAGGACGCCCTGCTCGACTTCACCGCCTGCATGCGTGACCAGGGCATCGAGGTACCAGACGTCCAGCTGGACGCCGCCGGGGCTCCCATGATTCGCCCCGATGACATCGCCGGCATCGACCTGGAGTCCCCCGAGGTGCAGGCCGCCATCTCCGCCTGCCTGTCCATCCTCACCGACGCTGGAGCCTTTTCCTTCGCCGACGACCCCGAGTTGCAGGCGCTGCTGCAGGACTCGCTGCAGGACTTCGCGGTGTGTATGAGGCGGGAGGGCATCGACGACTTCCCCGACCCGGACTCCAGCGCCGCCATCCCCTTCCCGGTTACGGCCTTCACCGCCTTCGCCAACCAATCGTTCCAGGACGCCCTCGAGGTGTGCCGCCGTCAGGTCGGCATCCCCGGATTGGGCGAATGAGCCGGCGTCTCGCCGTACCACTCGGGATTGCGGTGCTGCTCCTGGCGGGTGCCGCCGTGTTCGTCGCCGTCGACCGCATCGGAGACGAAGCGGCCACCGCCTCCACCACCGGACCCGCCCCCACTACGGTTGAGGTGGTCCGCACCGACCTGGTGGAACGGGAAACCCTCGACGGCACCCTGCGCTACCGGACGCCGCGCACCCTGTTCGCCTCGGGGAGCGGCACCGTCACCGATCTCCCCGCCGGGGGTACGGTGATCGAGCGGGGCGAGGCGGCCTACGAGCTGAACGGGCAGCCGGTCGTCACCATGTTCGGCGACCGGCCGATGTGGCGCCCCCTCGACGAGACCGCCACCGACGGCGCCGACGTCGCCCAACTGGAGACCAACCTGGAGGCATTGGGCTTCACCGCCGACGGCGACCTGGTGGTCGACGAGACCTTCGACGAGGCCACCACCGCCGCCGTCGAGGCGTGGCAGGCGTCACTGGGCCAGGAGGAGACCGGGGTCGTGGGGTTGGGCAACGTCGCCTTCGTCACCGGACCCATCCGGGTCGGTGTCGCCGTCGCCGCGGTGGGATCGGTGATCGTCCCCGGCGCCCCCATGTACGCCGTCACCGCCCGCAACCACGAGGTGGTGGTGCTGCTCGACGCCGATCGCCAAGACCTGCTCGCCGTAGGTGACGTGGTTTCGATCACGTTGCCGGACGACACCGTCACCGAGGGCACGGTGGGTGAGGTCAGCCCGTTGGTCATCACCACCGACAACGACGACGGCGAGGGCAGCAGGGTGGTCGAGGTGAGCATCGACCTGGCGGACCAGGGCATCGTCACCGCCTTGGACGAGGCACCGGTGGAGGTCGACGTCGCCGCCAACACAGCTCAGGAGGTGGTGGCCGTCCCGGTGGAGGCATTGCTGGCGCTGGCCGAGGGCGGGTACGCCGTCGAGATCGCCGAGGGTGCGGCCACCCGGCTGGTGGCGGTGGACATCGGAACCTTCGCCGACGGTCTGGTGGAGATCGTCGGCGAGGTGCAACCGGGTGAGCGGGTGGTGGTGCCCGGCACGCCGTGACCACCGTCATCGAGCTGACTGCGGCCGGCAAGGTGTATCCCGGACCGCCTCGGGTGACCGCCCTGGCCGACATCGACCTGACCGTGTCGCCCGGTGAACTGACCGCCGTGGTGGGGCCGTCCGGGTCGGGTAAGTCGACCCTGCTCAACCTGATGGGGGCGCTCGACCGCCCCACCGCGGGCACGGTCAGAGTCGACGGCATCGACCTGGCGACGCTGTCCGACGGCCAGCTGTCCGGGCTGCGCTCACACCGCATCGGCTTCGTCTTCCAGGACTTCTTCCTCATCGAGGGACTTGATGCCACCGCCAACGTGGCCGAGGCGTTGATCTACCGGGGGGTACCCCGCCGCCGCCGGCTGGCCGCCGCCGCCGAGACGCTGCGCCGGGTGGGTCTGGGCCACCGCCTGGACCACCGGCCCGACCAGCTTTCCGGAGGCGAGCGGCAACGGGTGGCCATCGCCAGGGCGCTGGTGGGCGATCCCGGCATCGTGTTCGCCGACGAACCCACCGGCAACCTGGACAGCACGACCAGCAGTGAGATCGCCGCCCTGCTGGTGGAACTCAACGCCGCCGGAACCACGATCGTGGTCATCACCCACGACCCCGAAGTGGCATCCCGGTTCCCCCGCATCGTCACGATGCGAGACGGTCGCGTCGTCTCCGACGGGGCCTCCTGATGCGGAGCACGGTCCGCCTTGGCGACCTGGTGGGGCTGGGGGCCCGGGGTCTGGCCGCCCGCCCCGCCCGGGCGGTGCTGACGGCGGTGGGCATCGCAATCGGCATCGCCGCCATCGTCGCCGTCATCGGGATCTCCGCCTCGGGCCGGGCCGACCTCATCCGCACTCTGGATCGGCTGGGCACCAACCTGCTCCGGGTCACGCCCGGCACCGGCATCCTCGGCGGTGACACCGAGGTGCCCGAAAAGGCCCGGGTGATGGCCGCCCGGATCGGACCGGTGGAGTCTGCCACCCAGGTGACCGCCGTCGACGCCACCGTGCGCCGCAACGACCTTATCGGTGACCTGGAGACCGGGGGCATCGGTGTCTTCGCCGCCAGGACCGACCTGCTCGACGAGCTGAGCGGCCAGCTGGCCTTTGGGCGGTTCCTCGACATCGCCACCGAGCGGGTGCCGGCGGTGGTGCTGGGCGACGTGGCCGCCGCCCGCCTCGGCATCACCGACCTGGACCCCCGACCCCGGGTGTTCATGGCCGACACCTGGTTCACCGTGATCGGGATCCTCGACGGGCTGTCGCTCCACCCCGACCTGGAACGGGGAGCGCTGATCGGTTACCCGGTGGCCGCCGAACTCTTCGACACCGGCCGTTCGCCCACGACGCTGTACGTGCGAGCCGATCCCGAGTCGCTCAACGACGTCGCCGAGGTCATCCCTGCCACCGTCAACCCGCAGCAGCCCGACGCCGTGGAGGTCACTCGCCCCGCAGACGCCCTGCTGGCGCGGCGGGCCGCCGACCAGGCGCTCACGGGACTGCTTATCGGGCTGGGGGCGGTGGCGCTGCTGGTGGCCGGGGTGGCCATCGCCAACATCATGGTGATGTC
>JACDBE010000177.1 GCA_013695075.1 Acidimicrobiia bacterium | reverse complement strand
GCCAACTTCACCAAGCCGACCGCCACCGCAACCTCGCTGCTCAAGCACACCGAGGCGGTGACCCTCTTCCACGAGTTCGGTCACATCCTCCACTTCTGCCTGACCACGGTGGCCGAGGCCCGCTTCTCCGGATACGACACCGAGTGGGATTTCGTCGAGGCCCCGTCACAGATCATGGAGAACTGGATGTGGGAGCCGGCGATCCTGGAGCGGTTCGCCCGCCATCACGAGACCGGGGAGCCCATCCCCGCCGACCTGGTGGCCCGGCTGGTGGTGGCCCGCGACCTCAACGTGGGGCTGCACAAGATGCGGCAGGTTTCTCTGGGCAAGCTGGATCTCGGGATGCACGCCGTCGATCACGAGGTCGACTTGATGGAGGTCAATCGCAGCACCTACGGCTACACGCTGCTGCCCTTCCACGACGGCACCTTCTTCCCGGCCAGCTTCGGTCACCTCATGGGGGGGTACGACGCCGGCTACTACGGCTACCTGTGGTCGGAGGTGTACGGGGCCGACATGTTCTCCGAGTTCGAACGGCTCGGAGTCACCAGCCCCGAGGTGGGGATGCGCTACCGGAACGAGGTGCTGGCCACCGGTGGCTCCCGTGACGCCATCGACCACCTGCGCGCCTTTCTGGGGAGGGAGCCCAGCAGCGAAGCCTTCCTACGCCGCCTCGGTCTCGACGGCGGCGAACTAGACGCTATGGAGCAGGCCGCCGTCGACCTGCAGGGTGGCGCCGGTGATGTAGGCGGCGGCGTCCGATAACAGGAACACCGCTGCCCGGGCGTACTCGGCGGGATGACCGTAGCGGCCCATGGGGATGAGCGCCTGGCTGCCGGCGCGCACCTCGGCGACGTCGACATCGCGGCGGCGGGCGGTCTCGGCGTCGAGCGATTCCATCCGCGCGGTGGAAATCCGCCCCGGGATCAGGTGGTTGACCCGGATCCCGGCGGCGGCCCACTCGGTGGCCAGCGCCTTGGACAGCGAAGCCACCCCGGCGCGGTAGACGCTTGACAGCAGCAGGGTGCCCATCGGTTCCCGAGCCGACGTGGAGGTCATGAACACCACCGCCGATCCGGAGCCGAGGTGGGGACGGTGTGCCGGGCGAAGGACACCGCAGACGCCAGGGTCAGCCGGTAGCCCTGCTCCCACTGCTCGGCGGTGAGATCGGCGAAGGTGCCGTACGGCGGTCCCCCGGCGTTGGGCACCAGCAGATCGATGCCACCCATCAACCCGACGGTATCGGTAACCATGGCGGCGATGGACGCGTCGGAGGTGACGTCGCACACCAGGGGATGCAACGCCGCCCCGGTGGCCTCGGCGATGGCGGTGGCGGCGCCCTCGATCCGTTCACGGTCGCGGCTGCAGATGGCCACCTGGCAACCCTCTCGGGCCAGCTCCATGGCGATGGCGAAGCCAAGCCCGGTGGAGGCCGCAGCGACCAGGGCCCGCCTCCCGCTGAGTCCAAGGTCCATTGGCGCAGACGCTAGTCGCGGCCGTCGTCGCCCCCACCGGCTTGCCTGTTGTTGTATGCACTACCTAAGGTACAGTACCAAGGGATCAGAGTCTACTCGAAAGGGAGAGGTACCTCATGTGGCAGCATCGTTACCTGGTGGCAACGGCGGTGGTGGCCGCCATCGGGGCGGCGATCTTCTTCATCGTGGTGGAGAACGCGCTGGAGCGGGAGCGCTGGGGTCTGCTCGCCGGGGCAGTCACCGGCTTCGGCGGCTACATGGCGGCGGTGAACGTCATCGCCATCAGGGTGGACGACCGCCCCCGCTCCATCCGCAACCTGGCGTTCGAGCACGCCACCGCCCAGGTGGTGGGGGTGCTCGGGGTGGCCTGGGCGTTGGTGGCCGCCCTGGACCACCTGCGCTGGCAGCAGCTGGCCTTCTCCACGGTCACCGCCGCCCCGTTCCTGGTGCTGGTACACGTCGTCACCAGACGCACCATCAAGGGTGAGGACCCCGATGAGCTCTTCGCCTGAGCCGGGCGAGCCGTACCAGCGGCTCGACGCCTACGAGCGCAAGGTGCTCGACGGCTGGGAGGAGATCTACAAGCGTGGACTGCTAACCATGTGGGTACTGCTGGCGGTACGCGACCAGGCAAGGTACGCGGCCGAGATCGCCGGTTTCGTCGCCGACCACACCCGAGGCACCGTGACCGTCGACGACCGCAGCCTGTACCGGGCGCTACGGCGTCTCGCCAGGCTGGAGCTGATCGCCGAGACCCCCGGACCGGGAGCCCGCACCGGTGCCGACCGCAAGTACCACCGGCTCACCGCCACCGGCCGTCGGGTCCTCGGCGCCTTCATCGACCGCCACGTGCGCCCCATCTACCTGGAGGGCAACGCCCACCTGTTCGCCGAAGGTTCGTCCTCGACATGACCGCGCCTTGCGCTGGTTTGGATACGTGATGCACGATCTCGGAATTGCTCACCAGGAGCAGCGGTGGCTAGGGTCGCCCGTCGGTTCGACCTGCCTACCCCCGAAGGAGAGCGTCGTGAGGTCCACTCTGTTCCGTGCCATGGTGGTGTTGTGCCTACTTGGCGGGTTGTCGGTGGCCACCGCCGCCACCGGCAATGCCCAGACGGAGGAAGTACCGGTAGATCGAGGCGCGTTGGCGCCGCTCGTCGGTACCGACTCTGCGCGCGCCGTGCCAGGCCGCTACATCGTCGTCTTCGACGACACTGCCACCAGGGACACCATCGAGTCAGTCGGCGCCACGATCCGCCAGGCCGGCGGCACGGTGCACTTCACCTACTCGAGAGCGCTCAACGGGGTCGCCGCCACCATGTCCGAAGCGGTGCGCGACCAGGTGCGCTCCCGGTCCGACGTCATCTACGTCGAGGCCGACCAGACGATCACCATCAGTGACACCCAGAGCCCGGCCACCTGGGGGCTCGACCGCACCGATCAGGTCAACCTGCCGCTCGACAACTCCTACACCTATAGCGCCACCGGTACCGGCGTCACCGCGTACATCATCGACACCGGGATCCGCTCGACGCACGACGAGTTCGGCAGCCGGGTCGGCGGTGGATACACAGCCATCAGCGACGGCAACGGCACCGAGGACTGCCATGGCCACGGCACGCATGTGGCGGGGACGGTCGGCGGCACCGAGTACGGCATCGCCAAGTCCATTGACCTCGTCCCGGTACGAGTCCTCGATTGCGGCGGCACTGGATTCACGTCCGGCGTGGTCGCCGGTGTGGATTGGGTGACCGACAACAACAGCGGTGCCGCCGTTGCGAACATGAGCCTCGGTGGACCCGTCGATGGAGCGCTCGACAGCGCGGTGGAAAACTCGATCGACGCCGGCATCAGCTACACCGTGTCGGCTGGCAACGACTACGGCGCCGACGCCTGCAACCAGTCTCCCGCGCGCATAGCAGAAGCCATAACCGTCGGGTCCACGAACTCGACGGACGCGGTGTCGGACTTCTCGAACCAGGGACCGTGCCTGGACATCTTTGCGCCGGGCTCGTCGATCACCTCGGCGTGGAGCACGAGCGACAGCGCCACAGCCACCATCAGCGGGACGTCGATGGCAGCGCCACACGTGGCTGGCGTGGCGGCGTTGTACCTCGAGGACTTCCCGAGCGCGCCACCGCAGGAGGTGCGGGACACGCTGGTCGATGCTGCAACCTCGGGCATCTTGTCCGGCGTCGACTCCGACACGCCCAACTTGCTGCTGCACTACCCGCAGACCTGGGACGGCGCCCCGCCGGGGGCCTCGATGCACGTCGGTGACCTGGATGCCACCACGGCGCTCCAGGGCGGCCGCAAGTGGACGGCGACGATCACCATCACGGTGCTCGACGATGCCGGTTCGCCGGTGTCCGGGGCCACCGTGTCCGGCAAGTTCAACCGGGGCGGCACGCTCACCTGTGTCACCACCACAGCAGGCACCTGCTCGATCACGGCAACGCTGCAGCGGACGCCGGATACGTTCACCGTGACCGGGGTGAGCCATGCCAGCCTCACCTATGAGCCGGCGGACAACACCGATCCCGACGGTGACAGCAACGGCACCTCGATCACCGTGGTCAAACCGGCGGCGGCCGCCGGCAACGACGTCCGGTAGTGGTATGGCCGGCCGAGTTCGGGGGCCCGGGTTCTGTCCGGGGCCCCCGAACCGGCAGGGATTCGACGCGCTGAACTCATGACGTGACCAGGGCGGCGGCCCGATCCCGGTCCACCTTGCCGTTGTCGAGCAGGGGCAGCGCCGCCACCACCAACCATCGCTTGGGCACCTCGTGGGGGGCCAGCGTCGCCCGCAACCGGCGCTCATCCCCGGCCGGATCGTGGCGATCGCCGGGTACCACCACCGCCGCCACCAGCTGGCCCCAGTACTCATCGGGGATGCCGACCACCGCCGCCGCCCTGACAGACTCCCCGTCGACCAGCGCCTGCTCTACCCGTTCGGGGGCCACGTCCTCGCCCCCGGTGCGGATCATGGTGCCGGCCCGTCCCACCACGATCAACCGGCCGCCGCCGTCGAACCGGCCCAGGTCCCCGGTGTGGAGCGGGCCCCGGCGCGCCGGCGCCATCCCGTACCCGGGAGAAACGGCGTCGCCATCCACCACGATCTCGCCGGTTTCGCCCGGGGGGGCGTCGACGGTCACCGCCAACCCGTCGAGGGGTCGGCCCACCGTGCCCATGGCCCCGGGCTGCTCGCCGGGGGCCACGGTGGCGATCTGCGAGCAGGTCTCGGTGGATCCGTAGGTGGCCAGCACCGGCAACCCGGCGCCGAGCGCCCGCCGCAGCAACCCGGTGGATGCCGGCGCCCCCCCTACCAGCACCGCCCGCACCTCCGGGTAGGGGCCTGGATGGGCGTCGAGCACCCGGGCCAGCATGGTGGGCACCAAGCTGGCGATGGTGGCCTCACCGCCGGCGAGCAAGGCCGCCACCGCCTCCGCACGGAACGGTGCCTGCACCACCACCGCCCCGCCGGCCTCAGCGCTGCGCCACAGCACCGACAGACCACCGACATGATGCAGGGGGAGGGTCAGCAGCCACCGGTCACCGGCACCGTTGCCCAGGCGGCGGCGGGAGGCAGCAACGGCGGCGGCCACGTTGGTGGCGGTGAGCCGCACCGGCTTGGGCACGCCGCTGGAGCCTGAGGTGGCCACCCAGGTGTGGTCGCCGGTATCGGCGACGTGGCGGTCGATGATCTCCCAGCCGGGACGAGCCGTGCTCAGGGCGGTCCCGCCCCGCGGGGGGATCACGATGGGGACCGCCCCGGCCCGCCACCACGCCCACAGCCGGGCGATGCCATCGAGATCGGCGGTGGGGACCATCCCCCAGCGGGTTCCCGGCTGCAACGGCGGCTCGGCGGTGGCGATCTCGGCCTCGATGCGCTGATGCAAGGTGGCGTAGTCGACCACCAGCCCGGGCCCGAGGATCAGCGCCGGGGCATGCGGGGTGCGGACCGCCGCCGTGGCGACCCAGTCGGCGAGGCTCGGGGGCACGCTCATGGCGCTCACTACAGTATCGGTCCGATGGTTTCCCAGCTCTTCGACGCCGCGGCCTGGGACCCGGTCGAAGGGTTCGCCTTCGAGGACATCACCTACCACCGGGCCCGGTCGGTGGGTGCGGTCCGCATCGCCTTCGACCGCCCCGAGGTGCGCAACGCCTTCCGCCCGGCAACGGTCGACGAGCTGTACAACGCCCTCGACCACGCCCGGATGTCCTCGGACGTGGGATGCGTCCTGATCACCGGCAACGGTCCGTCGCCTAAGGACGGGGAGTGGTCGTTCTGCTCCGGTGGCGACCAGAGGATCCGGGGCGCCGATGGCTACCGCTACGCCGACGATGACGCCCCCGAAGACGGCGACGGCATCGACCCGGGGCGGCTGGGACGGCTCCACATCCTCGAGGTGCAACGGCTGATCCGCTTCATGCCCAAGGTGGTGATCGCCGTGGTCCCCGGATGGGCGGCCGGGGGTGGCCACAGCCTGCACGTGGTGTGCGATCTCACTATCGCCAGCGCCGAGCACGCCCGCTTCAAGCAGACAGACGCCGACGTGGCCAGCTTCGACGGCGGCTACGGGTCGGCGCTGCTGGCCCGCCAGGTGGGCCAGAAGCGCGCCCGGGAGGTCTTCTTCCTGGGTCGCACCTACACCGCCACCGAGATGATGGCGATGGGGGCGGTGAACGCTGTCGTTCCCCACGCCGACCTGGAGCAGGTCGCCCTGGAGTGGGCCGGCGAGATCGTCGCCAAGAGCCCGACGGCGCAGCGGATGCTCAAGTACGCCTTCAACCTGCCCGACGATGGGCTGGTGGGCCAGCAGCTGTTCGCCGGCGAGGCCACCCGGCTGGCATACGGCACCGCCGAGGCGGTCGAGGGTCGCAACGCGTTTCTGGAGAAACGCAAGCAGGACTATGCCCCCTTCCCCTGGCACTACTGAGGACACCGGCTCTCCAGTGCACCGGTACCGATGATGGATCGGCTCCGCCCGTGGCTGGTCGCCGCCCGCCCGGCCACCCTGTGGGCATCGGTGACCCCGGTGGTGGTGGCCGCCGCCCTGGCGGCGGCAGATGACGTGTGGCGCGGTGACGTCTTCGCCGTCCTGCTGGCGGTGGCCGCCCTGCTCCAGGTCGCCGTCAACTACGCCAACGACCTGGAGGACGCGGTACGCGGGGTCGACACCGCCACCCGCACCGGGCCCCTGCGGGCGGTGGCTTCCGGGCTCATCGCCCCGGCAACGATGCGGGTGGGGATCGTGGTGATCATCGCCATGGCTGCCGTGGCCGGGCTGTACATCGCCTGGGTGAGCGGTGCCGAGATGCTGCTCATCGGGGTGGTGGCGGTGGCGGCCGCCCTGGGCTACAGCGGCGGACCGAGGCCATATGCCTCGCTGGGGCTGGGCGAGGTGTCGGTGTTCGTGTTCTTCGGGCCGGTGGCCACCGTTGGCAGCCGTTACGCCTTCGACCGCACCGCCCCGGAGGATGCCTGGGTGGCCTCGGTGGTGATGGGGTTGCTGGCCACCGCCATCCTGGTCGCCAACAACCTGCGCGACATCCCCACCGACGCCGCATCCGGCAAGCGGACGCTGGCGGTGCGTATCGGCGCCGGCGCCACCCGCCGCCTCTACCTGGCCGTGGTCGCCCTCGCCTTCGGCACCGTGGCTGTGGGGACGGCGACCGGTTGGTTGCCCCCGTGGTCGGCGCTGGCGCTGGGGGCCGCCCCGCTGGTGCTCCCCGCCGCCCGTGCCGTCACCTCGGGGGCCACCGGTGCCCGGCTGGTCCCGGCGTTGGTGGGGACGGCCCGGCTGATGGCGATCACCGGCGCCCTGCTGGCGGTTGGTGCCCTGGTCTGAGCGGGGCCGATGCCGGCGGTGGCGGTAGCCTCCTCCGGTGCAGCCAGCCGTCGCCGCCCATGGCTTTGCCGCCGCCCTGGCCGCCGCGCTGGCCGACCTGGGGCTGACCGACGCTGTTATCTCCCCAGGGTCACGCAACACCCCGCTCACCGCTGCCTTCGCCGGTCACCCCGGCATCACCGACTGGAGCATGCTCGACGAGCGCAGCGCCGGATTCTTCGCCGTCGGCTTGGCCAAGGCGTCGGGCCGCCCGGTGACAGTGGTCTCCACCTCAGGCACCGCCGCCGCCGAGTACCACCCGGCCGTCGTCGAGGCCGATCTGGCCCGGGTGCCGCTGCTTGTGCTCACCGCCGACCGGCCCGGCCGGGTGCGGGACGTGGGTGCCCCGCAGACCATCGACCAGGTGAAGCTGTACGGCGATGCGGTGCGCTGGTTTCACCAGGGCTCGGTACCCGGCTCGACGTCGGCGGCCACCGCCCCGCACCTGGCCGCCCACGCCTGGGCGGAGGCCATCGGGGTGCCGCCGGGACCGGTCCACCTCAACCTCCCCTTCGACGACGCCATGGTGCTCGACCCCGGTCAGCCGCCACCCGTGCCGGCCCCGGTGGCGGCGCCGGCGACGCCCGAGGTCGCCACCGGTGCGATGGTTCCCGACCTGACCGCCGTCGTTGGCATCACCTCGCTGGTCGCCGGGCGACGCACCATCGTGGTGGTCGGCGCCCTTCCGCCTGCGGATGCCGAGGCAGTGGCCGGATGGGCTCAGGGCCAGCGCATCCCGGTGCTGGCCGACCCCCAATCGGGGCTGCGCGGTGGGCATGCCGTCCTCGCCTCCGGCGACCTGCTGGCCACGATGGGCATGCTCGATCGGCAGGCGCCGGACACCGTGCTCCGCTTCGGTGCTACACCCACATCCAAGGCGGTCAACACGTGGCTGGCGACGCACCGGGAGATTCCCCAGGTGCTGGTAGACCCGGCCGGGTGGCGGGACCCCACCGCCAGCGCTGCCGTGGTGGTACGCGCCGACCCGCACACCCTCATCGCCGCCCTCGCCAACACCGAACCGGGCCCTGAGGTGTGGGCCGGCGGCTGGCACCACGCCGATGCCGTGGCCCAGGCGGTGCTGGACGAAGCCCTTGCCGTCGAGCCGTTCCCCAACGAGCCGGCCATCGCCAGGGTGGTGGCGGCGGCGGTGCCCGCAGGGGGGATCCTGTACGCCTCCGGCTCGATGCCCATCCGCGACGTGGATGCCTTTGCCGGCCGCCGCCCCGACGGATCGCCGGTGACCGTCCTCGCCAATCGGGGGGCCAACGGCATCGACGGGGTCATCTCCTCGGCGCTGGGAGCAGCCGCCTCAGGAGTTCCGGTGACGGCACTGGTGGGCGACGTGGCCACCCTCCACGATCTCAATGCCCTGGCCGCCGCCGTCCGGCTCGACCTGCCCCTCACCGTGGTGGTGGTCCACAACGACGGTGGGGGGATCTTCTCTTTCCTCCCCCAGGCAGACCGCACCCGGTTCGACCCCGGCGTCTTCGAACGCCACCTGGCCACACCCCACGGCACCAACTTCACCGCCGTCGCCGCCGCCCTGGGGATGAAGGTGGAGCAGGCGGACAACGCCGCCGCCCTTGGCGACCTGGTCGCCGCCGGCACCGGGCCTGCCCTGGTCGAGCTGCGCACCGACCGCACCGGCAACGTCGCCATCCACGCCACCCTCGGCCGCAAGATCAGGGCGGCGCTGCGATGAACCGGATTCCAGGCTGCCGCTGGTGTCCCGCCTCAAGGACGTGTGTTTCGACTGCGCCGACCCGTGGACCCTGGCCACCTGGTGGGCCCCGGTGCTCGACTACGGGATGCGACCCCACACCGCCGAGGACCTGGCGGAGCTGCGCGCCCAGGGGCTGGAGGGACCGCAGGCCGATCCCTCCGTCGCCCTCGACCCGATCGAAGGCAGCGGCCCCACCATCTGGTTCAACCTGGTACCCGAGGCCAAGACGGTGAAGAACCGGGTGCATCTCGACGTGTTCGGCGATGTCGCCGAGCTCGAAGAGCACGGGGCGACCGTTCTCCACGTCCTCCCCGACTGGACCGTGATGTCCGACCCGGAGGGCAACGAGTTCTGCGTCTTCGCCCGCCGGTCCGCCAGCTAGGTCCCCGCTGATTCACCGCCTGGCAGGTCAGGCGGCCGCCATCCGATCCGGCATCCGGGTGCCGCGGCCCATGGCCGCCAGCGAGTCACCGAGCACCCAGATCGACACGGCGAGGAACGTCAGGTCCTTGGCGAGGAACTGACCGGGCAAGACCGACAGCTGGGGGAAGCCGGCAGCCTCGTACACCCCGGGGGTGGTGAGCAGGAACGACACCGTGACCAGGAACAGCACGATGGCGAACGCCGCACCCACCGCAGCCAGCATCGGCGCCACCGGTCGCAGGGCGATCCCGATACCGGCCAGGATCTCGGCGGTGCCCAACACCCGGCCGAACGTGGGCACATCGAAGATGTCGTACAGCCACGACAGCAGTGGGCTCTCCATGACCAGGGGGGCGATGCCCTCGGCCTCATAGGCGGCGAACTTGAGGCCACCGACCCAGATCAAGGTGGCGGCGAGGGCGTAGAGCACCAGATACCTGCCGATAACGGCGAGCGATGCTCCCGATCCGCCCGATCCATACATGGCTGGCTCCCTTCCGTCCTGGCGACCCCGTTAGCCGCCCACCATTTCGCCATAGGGTATCCCAAGGTCGGGGTGCGAAACCGTGTCGTTGCGGCGGGGCCGATTGTTTCGTCTCCGTTTTCTTTCCCGACCCCGGTTGTTTCCCCTCTCCTGGGGTCCGTCGAAGAACTCCGATTTGGCTCCTGGCGGCCGCCGGAAACCCCTGTCTGGCAACAAGCGTCAGGTGGCGGTGAGCAGGTCGAGCAGTGGGCGCAGCTTCCATCGGGTCTCAACCAGCTCGGTCTCCGGGTCGGATCCGGCGACGATGCCGTTGCCCGCATAGAGGCGAGCCTCGGTTCCGCTGATCAACCCGCAGCGCAGGGCGATGGCGATGTCACCGTCGCCGGCGGGGTTCATCCATCCCACCCCACCGCTGTACCAGCCGCGGTCGATGACCTCCAGCTTGTCGATGAACCCCATCGCTTCAACTCGGGGCATCCCGCCCACCGCCGGGGTGGGATGCAGCCGCCCAACCAGGTCGAGCAACGACACCCCGGGAGCCAGGGTGCCGGTGATGCGGGTGGAGAGGTGCTGGACGGTGCCACCGACCACCAGCGAGGGGGCCGCCGCCACCTCCAGCTGGGTCGTGACCCGGCCGAGACGGTCGGCGATGTCGCCCACCACCACGGCGTGCTCCTGGCGGTCCTTGCCGCTGGCCAACAACGCCGCACCGGCGGAACGGTCCGCCTCGTCGCCCTCGCCACGGGGCGCCGACCCGGCAAGCGGGTGCGAGGTGACCCGATGGCCATGCCGGCCCACCAGCAGCTCGGGGCTGGCACCGACGAAGGCGGTACCGCCGATCTGCCACCCGAAGCAGTAGGTATCCGGGTGGCGCTCCACCAGGTGGTGCACCATCTCGAAGGGATCGATGGTCATCTCGGTGGCCACTACCGCCGATCGGGCGAGCACCACCTTGACGAGCGCCCCTTCCGCAATGGCGCCGACCGCCTCGTCCACCGCCCGGCACCAGTCGGTCCCGGGGGGAACCGCCCGCACCACATGGTCGCCGAACCCGGCGAGCCGCACCGACCCGGGATGGGCGAGGTCACGGAGGGTGGCGACGAAGCCGCTGGGGTGCGACCCGGGGGGAATGGCCACCACCAGCCGGGTACCGGTGCCGTCGGCGACGACGGTGGCTGTGGGGACGACCGCCTCGGCGGCGGCGAACCCCTCCCATTCGGGTCCTTGCGGCCCGTCGGCGGCGAAGGAAAACCCGACGAAGACGATGGCGTCGGGGTGCAGATCGGTTGCCGCCAGTTGCCGACCGAGGGCGGCGAAGCGGTCGGGTCCGGTGGCGGTGAACCGGACGGCGGTGCCTAGCCCGGCCATGACCCGCCCGCGAGGCGTGCGCAGGAACCGCGCCGTGCCGAACACCGGGGCCGCCGCCCGCACCACGGAGATGGGGGTGGCGTCGACGGGCACCGAGGCGAACCGAATGGCGGTGTCCGCCGCGGTGAGCTGAGACCTGGCGGCGGCGAGCGCCCACGGAGAGAGCAGCATCGAACCCGGATGCTACCGGGGTGCGCCGAACGTAAGCGATGGATGCAGGCGTCTCGCCATGTGGCCGGCCACGAGCTCTGGCCGCTCCATCGGCACGAGGTGGGAGGCGGCGGGGACCACGTCGAGCAAAGAGTCGCCGCCGAACCGGCCCGCCAGCGTCTCCAGGTACCTGCCATGGTGGGTGTCGGAGTGCTCCCCCACGATCAGGGTGATGGGCAGCGCCAGCTCCCCCAGCCGATCCCAGGCGTCATGAGCAGGTCCGGTGCGGTAGAACTCGGCCTCCACCTCGGGGTCGCAGGCGAGAACCCATCCGGCGGCGGCGGGCCGCAGCCCGTGCTCGACGTAGTCCGCCAGGGCGGCGGGATGCCAGGCGGCGAACGTGGGCTTGGTGGCGAAGTTCTCCGCCGCTGCTGCTGGGCTGTCGAACAGCCGCTTGCGCCTGAGGGCGGCATCGACCATGGCGTGGTCTTCCATACGGCGATACGGTGGTGGGAACACGATGGGCTCGATCAGCACCAGCGACGAGAAGGTTCCCGGGGCCAACAGCTCGGCCATCACCACGGCGGCACCCCCCGCCGAGTGACCCACACCAACCACTGCACCGGGCTGCAAGTCATCGATCTGGGCGAGCACGGCCAGGGTGTCCCGTCCCAGATCCCACCAGTCAACCGGGAGCGGCGACGGATCGGAGGAGCCGTGACCCCGATGATCGAGGGAGGCCACCGCACCGGCATCGATCAGCGTCGCCAGCATCCCCACCACCGGACGGAACACCTCCTTGCAGAACCCGGTGGCGTGCACCGCCAGGGCTGCCGGTGCCGGTGACGTGCCCCACCGGGTCGTCTCGGTAGCGATGGTGAGCCCGTCTGAAATGACGGTGGCGAAGCCCCGCCTCACAGGGCGGTGCGGTCGTCGACCCGCCAGGCGAGGCGGTTGACCACCCGGGTCACGCCCGGCAGCCGCAGCACCAGCTCGTCGAGCATCTCCGCCTCGGTGCGGGTACCGATGACCCCGTCGAAGGACACCACGCCGTCGACCACGGCGACCTCGATGCTCTCCGGATCGACGAACAGCACCCGGCGCAGCAGGTCCTCGCGCACTTCGTCCTCGATGACGTCGTCGGGTCTGGCGAAGGCTCCCACCACATCCATGCGGGAGATGACACCGAGCAGGGTGTTGCGCTCGTCGACCACCGGCAGCCGGTTCACGTCGTTGATCACCATCATCCGGGCGGCGTCGGAGACCAGCCGGTCGGGGCGGATGGTGACGATGTCGGTGGTCATGACGTCGGCCACCCGTTCGATGGGGGTGGGGTGCTCCGCCTCCTGGCGGGCGACCTCAAGCCGCAGGAAGTCGGCCTCGGTGATGATCCCCACCAGGCACGACACCGCGTCGCACACCGGAAGACCGGAGACTCGGTGCAGCGACATCAGGTTGGCCGCCTCCCGGATGGGGGTGTCGGGGGTGACGGTGATCAGATCGCTGGTCATCAGGTCGACGACGTGCACGGCTGGGTCCTAGCTGGAGGGGGGTGGCCAGTCCGCATTGTTACCGGTTCTCTCCCCAACCCCAAGGCTGGATGCGAGGAACGTATAGGCTCTACGGGATGCGGGGAGCGGGCGCGCTGGTCATGGTCGGGATGGTCGTGATACTGGCAGCGTGCACCCCGGTCGCCGATGGCGACGCATCGACCGCCACCGCCCCGGGCGCCACCACCGAGGCCCTGCCCCAAGCGACCTCGGCGGTGACCACCGCCGCCACCCCTACCACGGCGACGGTGGTGGAGTCCACCACCAGCACCGGGACCATCCCACCGACCATTCCCGCCACCGTGGGGACGGTGGCCATCACCCGGGTGGTCTTCGGTGACGACCCCTACGCCCTGATCACCAACGTGGGGAGCACTCCGGCGGATCTGGAGGACATGTGGTTGGTCGGCTCCACCGGCGTGGCCCCCCTTGAACCGGTGACGTTGCCGCCGGGCAGGTCGGCGGCGTTGGTGCTCGGGGGCGAGGAGCCACCGCAGTTCGTCGGCATCGTTGCAATCATCGATCTGGCAACGGCGTTAGGCCCCGTCGTCACCTCGAGCGGTGAGCTGGGCCTCTTCGCCGCCGAGGCCTTCACCAGCCCGGACGCCGTGGTCGACTACGTGGCGTGGGGAACCGGGCCCCATCTCAATGGTGCGGCCGCCGTCACCGCGGGCATCTGGGGCAGCGGCTCATCCGTCGACCTGCCCGCCGAGGCGCTGTCAATGGCTTCGCCCGGCACCCTGGGCGCCGGCGTCGAGGACTGGGTAGCCGTGATCGGCGGCTAAAGGAGCTGCGCTGCCGGTGGCGACGCCGCCATGGCGTCCAGCGGTGCGTCGATGCCCCCGAAGCGCACGGTGATAACGGCGCCGCCGTCCGGGCGGTTGGCCGCCATCAGGTCACCTCCGGATTTCTCGGCGGCACGGCGGGCGATGTCCAATCCGAGCCCGGTGGAGCCACCCGATGACGCTCCCCGCTCGATCACGGCAGCCTCGGGCAAACCAGGGCCCTGGTCCTCGACCACCAGCTCGACTTCGCCGCCGACGGGACGGACGCTGATGTGATAGTCCGTACCGGCGGGAGTGTGCGCGAACACGTTCTCGATCAGGGTGTCGACCACCGCCCCGAGCTCGTCGGCGGCGATGGGCACCCACCACGAGCCGCCGCCGGTCTCCACTGTTGCCGTCCGCCCCTGCTCGTCGGCGAGCACCTTCCAGAACGTCGCCCGGTGCAGCACGATGGCAGCCAGGTCTGCGGAGTGTTCCCCAGTCTCGGCGGGTCGGCGAGCCTCCTCGATCATCCGGTCGACGGCCCGCCCCATGCGGTCGATGTCGGCGGACAGCGCCGCAGCCTCGGCCGGATCGCTCAGCATCTCGGTCTGGAGCCGTAGGGCGGTGAGCGGGGTGCGCAGCCGGTGCGAAAGGTCGGCCACCGACTCCCGCTCGGCGTTGAGCAGACCCACCAGCCGCCTGGCGAGGAAGTTGAACGCCTCCCCCACCTGGGCCACCTCGAGCGGCCCGGCGGGCTCCACCCTGGTGTCGAGATCACCCCGCCCCAGCGAGCGGGCCGCGGCCGACAGGGCGTCGACCGGTCGCACGATATTCCTCGCCAACCGGTCGGCGGCGATGACGGCGATGACCACGAGGAACACCCCCAGGGCGCCCAGCATCCCCCAGGCGGTAGTGACCCCGAGCCGCAGCTCGGCGTCGGAGACCACGGTGCGCACCACCACCGTGCGCACCGGCGGCTCGGTCTCGCCGGGGGTGGGCACGTCGAAGGTGTCGAGCACCGGCACCAGCACCTCGAACCCGCCCTCGATCTCGGTGGAGAAGGCGGCGCCCCGCCTCGCCTGGGCCAGCCCGGGAGAGTCCCCGAGATCGGTCCCCACCGTCCGCCCGTCGGGGAACACCACGGTGAACGCATCCTCGCCCCTAAAGGCGCGCAGCACGTCGGCGGCGAGATCGCGGCTGATCTCGGCGCCCATGGTGGCCGGAGCCACGGCGAGGGCGGCGGCGATCGCCTGGACGTCACGCTCCGCCCGTGACAGGGCTCGGTCGGCGGCCTGGTTGCGCACCACCAGCGCCAGGGGCACCAGGAAGGCGACCACCACCAGCAGGGTCACCGCCAGCGACACCATGGCCAGCTGCCGCCTCATCCGGGATCGACCAACTTCACCCCCACCCCGAACACGGTCTGCAGGTAGCGACTGGTGGCCGCCGACTCCCCCATCTTGTTGCGCAGCCACGACAGGTGCACGTCGACGGTGCGTTCGCTGCCGCCGTAGGGCTGCCGCCACACCGTTGCCAGCAGCTCACGCTTGGACACCACCTCACCCTCGCGCTCGGCGAGGAAGCGGAGCAGGTCGAACTCCTTGGGGCTCAGATCGAGCACCCTGCCGTCCAGGCTGGCCACCCGGGACACGGCGTCGATCTCCAACCCGCCAACCACCACCGGTCCGCCACGGGGGCGGTCGCTCACGGCGCGGCGCAGCACCGCCCGCACCCGCGCTTCGAGCTGCTCCACCGAGAACGGCTTGACCAGGTAGTCGTCGGCACCGGCGTCCAAGGTGCGCACCACGTCACGGTCGGACCCGCGGGCGGTGGCCACGATGACGGGAGCCTTGGTGACGGCGCGGATCATTGTGAGCAGCTCGGCGCCGTCGAGATCGGGGAGACCCATGTCGAGGATGATCAGGTCCGGGGGGTCGCTCACCACGGCCTGCAGCCCCTCCAACGCCGACCCGGAGGAGGTGACGTCGTAGCCGCGATCGGCCAGCACCCCGGCCACTAGCTGCCGGATTCGCTGCTCATCCTCGATGATCACCACCGAAACCATGGGGCAGGATCCCTCCGTGTCGACTACCTTATACAATCCTTAACGGGTTGTTGACCAGCCCGAAAGGAGGAGCCAACCACAATGCGGGCATTGCGGCAGAGACTCCTTCTTGTCGCCGGCTGGGTCGTAGCAGCAGTCGCTACCGGATTGGTTTCGGCGGGGGCCGTTGCTGTGGCGGGGGGTCAGGTCAACGACCGGCCCCTCAACCCACTCTCGGCGGCCGAGGTTGCTGCTCTTCCGGTCATGACAGCCGACGACTGCGGAGAGGAACCACCAGCCTCCGGTGGTTACACCCTCTTTTTTCGTTGTATTGATCTGGCCGGCAGCGACGGCGAAACCGCAACGGTCGATGAACCGGCTCAGCCGGCGCAGAAGGAGTTCTTGGTTGGTGACCTGCTTGGTGACGATGACTTCTACGGTCGGCGCACCACCGGGGGTCATCTCGTCGAGCCCCGTTCCGAGCGATTGATGCTGTTGCTGCGGTGAGGCGATCGGGCTGCGGTCAGGCCAGCGCCACCAGCTCCAGCATCGACTCATCGAAGTAGGCGGCGGAACCCTCGGGCATCACGATGACCCGGTCCGGGTCGAGAGCATCGACGAACCGGGTGTCGTGGCTCACCAGGATCAGCGTTCCCTGGTACTGGTGGAGGGCGGCGAGCAGCGCCTCCTTGGCCTGGGGATCGAGGTTGTTGGTCGGCTCGTCGAGGAGCAGCACGTTGGGTGCCGCCACCACCACCTGGGCCAGCGCCAGCTTGGTCTTCTCGCCGCCGGACAGCGTCCCCGCCTCCTGGTCGACCTTGTCGGCGAGCAGGAAGTGTCCCAGCAGGGTGCGCAGCGTCTCGTCGCGCAGTTCCGACGCCGCTCGCATGTGGTCGAGCACGGTGTCCTCAGGAACGATCTGGTCGTGCTCCTGGGCGTAGTAGCCGAGCGTGGTGGCGTGGCCCAGCCGCACCTCGCCCAGGTCGGCCGTCTCCATGCCGGCCAGGATCCGCAGCAGCGTGGTCTTCCCGGCGCCGTTCAGCCCGATGATGATGAGCCGGTCGCCCCGCTCCACGTCGACATCGACGTCGACGAACACCACGTTGTCCCCGTAGGCCTTGGCCAGCCCGTGGGCGGTGAGGGCGGTGCGGCCCGACGGCGGCGGCTGGGGGAAGCGCACCATGACCCGCGCCGCCCGCTTGCCGGTGTCGACCCGTTGCTCCTTGAGCCGGGCCACCCTGGTCTCCCACGACCGGGCCCGCTTGGCCATCTTCTCGGTTGTTCCCTTGAAGCGGCGAATGCCCTCCTCCAACCGTGCGATGTCGGCGTCCTGGTGGCGCCGTTGTCGTAGCCGCTGCTGACGGCGGGCCTCCCGCTCGGCCAGGAAGTACGAGTAGTTGCCCCGGAACGGCTCGACGTGACCGTCCTCCACCGACAGCACCGAGGTGATCGCCTCGTCGAGGAGGGGGAGGTCGTGGCTGATGACGAGCAGCCCACCGCGGTAGGTGCCCAGGAAGCCCATTAACCAGGCTTTGGCGTCGATGTCGAGGTGGTTGGTGGGTTCGTCGAGGAGCAGGGTTTCCGTCTCGGCGAACAGGATGCGGGCCAACTCCACCCGCCGCCGCTGCCCGCCGGACATGGTCACCACCAGCTGGTCGAGCTCGCCCGACCCGATTCCCAGCGAGGCGGCGAAGCGCTTCGCTTCGGCGATGGCCAGGTAGCCGCCGGCCACGGTGAACTCGTCCTCCAACCTGGAGAAGCGGGTGATGAGCCGATCGCGTTCGGCGCCCTCCGCCCGCTCCATGGCGTGGCGCAGCGCTTCCATCCGACGCTCCATGGCGCCGATGGAACGGGCGGTGAGGATGCGCTCCAGGGCGGTCACCTGCTCGTCCTCCAGCTGGCGCAGCGCCGCCTCCTGGGACAGGTAGCCGATGGTGCCGGCACGGGTCACCGTCCCCTCCGCCGGGTCGCCGCCGGCGAGCACCTTCATCAGGGTGGTCTTACCGGCGCCGTTTGGTCCCACCAACCCCACCTTGTCCCCCGCCTGCAGCGACAGCGAGACGTCGGAGATCAGCCGGCGCGCGCCGGCGTCGATGGCGAGGTCACGGACGAGGATCACCGCAGGAAGATACCGGCCGCATCGCCGGTGCCTAGCGGCTCAGCCTGGCCCCGGGACGTAGGTTGGTCCGAACTGGGCGGAAGTACGGTCGCTCCCACGGCCAAAACCCCGCCCAGTTCGCTGGTCGTGCTCGCCCCAAAGGGTCCTGACGTCCGGGGCCATTTCCAGGGGACCGAACCTGGTTCGCCAGCGCTCGTCGGCGAAGCGGAGGGCGGCAACTGCGTACGGCGCCAGCCGCAGCCCGGGAGCCATGTCCGCCGGGCGGTAGCGGACCAGAGCGCCCACGTTGGCCGGGCCTAGTTCGACGGTTCCCACCACCTCGTCGCCGTTGGCGGCCTCGGTGAGCCCCTGCGGGGGCGATCAGGGTCTCGGCGGCGGTCCCGGATGGCGAGTCGGCTTGCCAGCGGTGCACGGTAGGCCCTCCACCGAGGCGCCTCGGCGACAGGCGTTGTCTACGCTGGCCGCGGAGGTGACGTGACCATCCTCGACGACGATGCCCGCCAAGCCCTGAGTGCGGGCCATCTCGGCCATCTGGTCACCATCAACTCCGACGGCAGCCCCCAGGTGAGCGTGGTGTGGATCGGGCTCGACGGTGACGACATCGTGGTGGGGCACCTGGGTCGCGGACGCAAGCTGGCCAACATCGCCCGCGACCCGCGGGTGGTGCTCAGCCTCCAGACCGATGGTGCCAACCCCATCGGGATGGCCAACTGCCTCATCGTCCACGGCACCGCCCGGCTGGTCGAGGGAGGTGGCCCCGAGCTGCTGCAGCGTCTCGCCGAGGTGTACCTCGGACCCGGCATCCCCTTTCCTCCCATGGACGACCCCCCGCCGGGCCACGTCATCCACATCAAACCCGAGCGGATCGGCGGCGTCGGTCCCTGGTCGGGCACATGACATTCTCCATCGTCGCCGGATCAACGGACGGTGCCGCCTGGGGAGTAG
>JACDBE010000146.1 GCA_013695075.1 Acidimicrobiia bacterium | reverse complement strand
GCCACCATCATCCGCGGCAAGCACAAGCCGACGTACGCGCCGCATATGGACGGAGGTGACTACGTGGTGGTGATCAACGCCGAGAAGGTGGCGGCCACCGGCAACAAGGAGACCGACAAGACCTACTACCGCCACTCCGGCTACCCGGGCGGTATCCGGTCGATGACCCTCGGTCAGATGCGGGAACGGTATCCCGAGCGGGTCATCGAGACGGCGGTCCGCGGCATGCTCCCCAAGAACAAGCTCGGTCGTGCCATGTTCACCAAGCTAAAGGTTTACGCCGGCGGCGAGCATCCCCATGCCGCCCAATCGCCTGAGCCGCTCACCCTCGCCAAGGTCCGACCAGCCCGAAAGGAAGGCTTCTGATGCCGCCGCCACTGGCCCAGGGCACGGGCCGCCGCAAGAGCTCGGTGGCTCGCGTCCGCATCTACGACGGTACCGGGGCGTTCTCGCTCAATGGGCGCACCCTCGACAACTACTTCCCCCAGGCCGCCCTGCGCCTCCGTGCCCTGGAGCCGCTGCGCACCGTCGACATGGAGGGCCGCTTCGATGTCCATGCCACCATCGAGGGAGGCGGCTTCACCGGTCAGACCGACGCCCTGCGGCTGGGGATCGCCCGGGCGCTGATCGCCGCCGACCCGGACCTGCGTCCCGCCCTCAAGCGGGAGGGCCTGCTCACCCGCGATTCCCGCCGTGTGGAGCGCAAGAAGTACGGGCTGCGCAAAGCCCGCCGCGCCCCGCAGTTCACCAAGCGCTGATCCCGCCGGCGGCATCTTCCTGGTGACGTCCGGCAGCCTGTTCGGAACCGACGGCGTCAGGGGCGTCGCCAACCGGGAGCTCACTCCCCAGCTCGCCTTCGATCTGGCGCGGGCTGCCGCCGGTGCCGCCGACGGGGTGGTGTTCATCGGGCGGGATACCAGGCGATCGGGGCCGATGCTCAGCGCCGCCCTCCACGCCGGGTTCACCTCGGTTGGCGTCGACACGGTCGACCTGGGGGTGCTCCCCGTCGGTGGTGTGTCCCGGCTCACCATCAGCGAGGGGGCGGCCATGGGGGTGATGGTGAGCGCCTCGCACAATCCGGCCGCCGACAACGGGGTCAAGCTCATCGGCCCCGGCGGTACCAAGCTCCCCGACGCCGCCGAGGAGGCGATCACCGCCCGGTTCTTGGCCGGCGGGCCATACCCGCAGCCGACCGGCGCCGGGGTGGGCTCGATCATCGTGATGGACGACGCCCTCAACCGGTACGTCGACCACCTGGCCACCGAACACCGGGTGCCGCTCGACGGCATGGAGATCGTGCTCGACTGCGCCAACGGCGCGGCCTCCATCGCCGCACCCGCGCTGTTCACCAGGCTGGGGGCCAAGGTCGAGGTGCACGCCGCCGACCCCGACGGGCTCAACATCAACGACAACGTCGGCGCCACCCATCCCGAGACCCTGGCGCGGCTGGTGGGCGGCCGGGTCGGCTTTTGCTTCGACGGTGACGCCGATCGGCTCATCGCCATCGACGAGGACGGGGTGGTGGCCAATGGTGACGTGATCCTGGCAGTGCTCGCCGACCACCTCAAGGGAAAGGGGCTGCTTACCGGCGAACGGGTGGTGACCACGGTGATGGCCAACCTGGGGTTCCTCAACGCCATGACGGCGATGGGCATCGAGGTGGCGCAGACCAAGGTGGGCGACCGCTACGTGCTGGAGCACATGGAGCGTGTCGGTGCCGTGCTTGGCGGCGAGCAGTCGGGTCACGTGATGCTGGAGGATCGCATCAGCGGCGATGGCCTGCGCACTGCCCTGCGTGTGGCCGAGGTGATGGCGACCACCGGGTCGCAGCTGCGGGCGCTGCGCACCGTGATCACCGAGTTTCCCCAGGTGCTCGTCAACGTCAAGGTGGCCGATCGCAACCGGTTGGCCGGCGCCGCGGCGGTGTGGGCAGCGGTGGCGGAGGCAGAGGGGGCGCTGGGCGATCGGGGTCGGGTGCTGGTGCGGGCCTCGGGGACCGAGCCGCTGGTGCGAGTCATGGTCGAGGCCGCCACCGCCGGCGACGCCCAACGGGTGGCCCGCTCGCTTGTCGAGGTGGTATCGGCCGCGCTGCGCTGACCAGAGCGCCGGCTCCAACAAACGTACCGGCCGCCCGACCCATGGCCTGCGGTCCCGGCACGGGCTAACGTCTGCGTACAACAGAACCGACCGGAGTCTCCGACGTTCCAGCGCCTGCCCTCGGCCCTTGCGGTCGAGGTGACGAGGGAGAGGGATCATCGAGCAGTCGGCGGGTGCCCTCTCGGCCGCCCACGGCCGTTACGGACGGAGCAAACCCTGGGGGTGACCCCGGGCACAGAGGCCGTCCGGTGTGGGGAGCGGAGCAATCTCCGCTCGGTGCCTCCGGTGGTAACGACACAGGAGGTTGATGCGCGCATGTGCGGCATCCTTGGTTACGTCGGCCCTCGCCAGGCCGCTCCGCTGATCCTCGACGGTCTCCGCCGCCTGGAGTACCGCGGCTACGACTCGGCGGGCATCGCCGTCGTCGCTGACAGCGTCGAAGACAGGGTCATCGACGTGCGTAAGGCTAAAGGCAAGATCGAGCGGTTGGCGGGCATCCTCGACCGGGAGCCGTTGGCGGGCACGGTGGGGATCGGGCACACCCGGTGGGCCACCCATGGGGTTCCCAGCGACGCCAACGCCCACCCCCACACCGACGCCTCGGGGCGGTTCGTGGTGGTCCACAACGGGATCATCGAGAACTTCCACGAACTGAAGCGCTCGCTGCTGGCCGACGGCCACGTCTTCACCTCGGAGACCGACACCGAGGTGTTGGCCCACCTGGTGGCCGAGGAGTATGACGGCAACCTGGTGGAGGCGGTGCGCCGGGCGGTGCGCCATGCCGCCGGGGCCTACGCCCTAGTGGTGATGAGCGCCGCCGAGCCGGAGCGGATCGTCGCCGTGCGCAAGGTGAGCCCGCTGGTGGTGGGGTTGGGTGACGGGGAGACCTTCTTGGCTTCCGACATCCCCGCCGTGTTGCAACACACCCGTGACTTCCTCGTCATCGAGGACGGGGAGCTGGTGGTGATCGACGCCGCCGGTGCCACCGTCGAGCTGATCGGCGGCGGGGTGGTGCACCGCCCGGTTCTCCATGTCGATTGGGACGCCGAGCAGGCGGAGAAGGGCGGCTTCGAGCACTTCATGCTCAAGGAGATCTACGAGCAGCCGGCGGTGGTCACCGAGACCGTCTCCGGGCGGCTGGAAGCTTCCGGTGAGGTGTGGCTGGAAGGGGTCGGCTTCGACGACGCCTTCGCCGCCAGCATCGAGCACCTGTGGATCACCGCATGCGGCACCGCATACCACGCCGGGCTGGTGGGCCGGGAGATCTTCTCCCGCCTGCTGCGCATCCCCACCTCGGTGGAGTTCGCCCACGAGATGCGCTACGCCGACCCGCTGGTGACAGCACCCAGCCTCACCGTGGCCATCAGCCAGTCGGGGGAGACCGCCGACACCCTGGCCGCCGCCAGGCTCGCCCGGAGCAGGGGCTCGCGGCTGCTCGCCCTGACCAATGTGGTGGGCTCGACGCTGAGCCGCGAGGCGGACGACATCCTGTACACCAGGGCGGGTCCCGAGATCTCGGTGGCGTCAACCAAGGCGTACTCGGCGATGCTGGTGGCCCAGTACCTGCTGGCGCTGCGCATCGGCCGGGTGCGCGGGGTGGTCGACGCCGACCTCTCGGAGCGGATCGGTCGGGGGCTGCATGCCCTGCCGGGCCAGGTCGAGGCGGTGCTCGGCGACGAGGAGTCGGTGGCCAAGGCCGCAATCCAGATCGCCGACGCCCAGGACGTGTACTTCATCGGGCGCGGCCTCGACTACGCCGTTGCCATGGAGGGGTCGCTCAAGCTGAAGGAGATCAGCTACCTGCACTCCGAGGCGATGCCGGCGGGCGAACTCAAGCACGGCACCCTGGCCCTGGTCACCAAGGGCACACCGGTGATCGTGGTGCTCACCCAGGGCGCGGTGTACGACAAGACCATGTCGGCGGTGCAGGAGGTGAAGGCGCGGGGGGCGACCGTGCTCGCCGTCGGCTACGAGGACGACTCGTCGATCGGCAGCTTCGCCGACGACGTGCTCAGGATCCCCCGCACCGACGACCTGCTCAGCCCGGTGACCGCCATCGTGCCGCTGCAGCTGCTGGCGTACCACGTCGCCCGGTTGCGGGGCCACGACATCGACCAGCCGAGGAACCTGGCCAAGTCCGTCACCGTGGAATAGCTGGCGGTGACGGTGGTAGCGGCTATCCTGGGGCAACGAACACGAGCATTCCGGGCCGGGAAGGGTCGTGGCGCCGTTGCGC
>JACDBE010000090.1 GCA_013695075.1 Acidimicrobiia bacterium | reverse complement strand
ACCATCGCCGCCGTCAGCGAGGCGCACGTGGTGGGCGACCTCGGTGACGATGCAGTGCCGCTAGCGCTCGAGCCTGACGATGTCGTGGTCTCGGTAGGCGGCGTCCCCATTGCCGAAGCCGACCCGGCGGCGGTACCGGGTACACCGGTGGACGTCATTGTCGACCGCGATGGCAGCCGGGTGGCGCTCACCACCACCGACGCCGTGATGCCGGCACCCGCCGCCCTGGCCGGGCTGCGGCCGGGCGACCAACTGGTATCCATCGACGGGGTGACGGTACGGGATTGGGACCATTTCGTCGAGCTGATCACCGACCGTCCCGGCGAGGAGGTCAGCATCGGCGTCGAGCGCGATGGCCGGGCGGTGCAGGCCACCACCACCCTGGCGGTCGCCACCGACACCGGCACCGAAACCGGTTTCCTCGGGGTCGGGCCCGAGCCGGTGACGGTGCGGTCGGGCCCGCTGCAGGGTGTGGCCGATGCCGGGTCCGACCTGGTGCTGGCCACCGGCGAGTCTTTCAAGGGCCTGGGCGGGCTGGTGACCAACTTCGGGTCGATCCTGGGGGCGACAGTGAGCGACGACCCCGAGGTGCTCGACCAGGTGCGGCCCATCAGCCCCATCGGGCTCACCCGGGTGGCCAGCTCGGTGGAGATCGCCGTGATCCTGCTGGCCTGGGTCAACGTGTTCGTAGGGGTGCTCAACGTGGTGCCGCTGTACCCGCTCGACGGCGGGCACTTCGCCGTTGCCCTCTACGAGAAGGTGCGGGGTCGCCCCGCCGACGTCCGCAAGCTGCTCCCGGTGGCGGCGGCGGTGTTCGCCTTCATCGTGCTGCTCGGGCTGCTCGGCTTCTACTTCGACATCGTCAGCCCCATCGAGCTGCCTGGCTGACCACCTACCCCCTTTACCATGGTCTCATGACCACCACCCGCCGCCAGTCCCGGCAGATCCACGTCGGTGATGTCCCCGTCGGTGGGGGAGCTGCGGTAACGGTGCAGTCGATGACCACCACCAAGACCGCAGACGTCGACGGCACCCTGGCGCAGGTGTACGCCCTCAAGGGGGCCGGGGCCGACATCGTGCGCATCACCTGCAACGACGTCGACGCTGCTCAGGGACTTGCCGAGATCGTCCCCCGCGCCCCGGTGCCGATCATCGCCGACATCCATTTCCAATACCGCCTGGCGCTGGCCGCCCTCGAGGCCGGGGTGGCCGGGTTGCGGCTCAACCCGGGCAACATCCGCAAACCGGAGCACATCAAGGCGGTAGCGGCCGCCGCCCTCGACGCCGGGGTCCCCATCCGGGTGGGGGTCAACGCCGGCTCGCTGGACAAGGACCTGCTGGAGAAGTACGGCGCACCCGTTCCCCAGGCGCTGGTCGACTCGGCGGTACACGAGATCCGGCTGCTGGAGGAGGTCGGCTTTCACGACATCAAGATCTCGGTGAAGCACAGCAACGTCCCATCGATGGTGGCGGCGTACCGGCTGCTGGCCGAAACCGTCGACTACCCGCTCCATCTCGGCGTCACCGAGGCCGGGCCCCCGCCGGGGGGGATCATCAAGTCGGTGGCCGGGATCGCCACCCTGCTGCTGGAGGGGATCGGCGACACCATCCGGTTCTCCCTCACCGCCGACCCGGTGGAGGAGGCCAAGGCGGGGCGCCAGCTGCTCGAGTACCTGGGGCTGCGGGAACGAAAGGGCCTCGATCTCATCGCCTGCCCGTCGTGCGGCCGCGCCGAGGTGGATGTGATCGCCGTCGCCGCCGCCGCCCAGACCGCCCTCGAGGCGGAGAAGCTTCCCATCCAGGTGGCGGTGATGGGGTGTGTGGTCAACGGCCCCGGTGAGGCTCGGGAGGCCGACCTGGGCATCGCCGCCGGCAAGGGCCGCGGCCACCTGTTCATCAAGGGCCAGGTGGTGCGGGTGGTTCCCGAGGCGGAGATGGTTGACGCCCTCGTTGATGAGGCCCGCAAGCTGGCCGCCGAAGGGGTCGAGGCCCGCCTCGCCGCCGCCGACGCCTCGGCCGCCGCCTTAGCCGACGAAACAGCCCTCGAGCTGAGGGGCCTACGCGGCGACGTCAACCACACCGCGGCGCGCCGCGCCGCCGTTGCCGAGGTGGCCGCCGGCGATCACGGGTAGATCAGGGACAGGGTCGGCTCCGGCGATCACCGCTATCGTCCGGCATCCTCTGTCCGTCCGGGGAGGCGTCAGATGCGTTGGTCCCAGGCATTCATACCGACCCTGCGCCACGACCCGGCCGACGCCGAAGCCGCCAACCACCGCCTGTTGATCCGCGCCGGGTTCGTCCGCCAGCTGATGGCGGGCTCATACTCGCTGTT
>JACDBE010000075.1 GCA_013695075.1 Acidimicrobiia bacterium | reverse complement strand
CCCAAAGGGAGGGCCAATAGGAGCGGGCGGGGAACGGTCCGGGTCAGGCTCGGGCGATGAAGTATTTGGCTTGGGGGTGGTGGCAGATGATGGCTGAGGTGGTCTGCTCGGGGTGGTACTGGTAGGCGGTCTCCGGGCCGACAGCGATGCCGATGTCGGCGGCCCCGAGCAGCTGGGCCACGGTGAGGTTGTCCTCCAGGTCGGGACAGGCCGGGTAGCCCCACGAGTAGCGGCCGCCTCGGTACTGCTGGCGGAACAGCCCGTGCACGGTGGGTCCGTCCTCGGCGACGAACCCCCATTCCTGGCGGATGCGGTGGTGCCAGTACTCGGCCAGGGCCTCGGCCATCTCCACCCCCAGCCCGTGGGTGAGCAGGTACTCGGAGTAGTGGTCGGCGGCGAACAGCTCGGCGGTGCGCGCCGATACCCGCGACCCCATGGTGACGATGGAGAAGGCGGCGTAGTCCACCTCGGGCCCGTCGGCGGGGCGGTGGAAGTCGGCGATGCACAGGAAGGGCACCTCCTTCTGCCGAGGGAACCGGAACCGGGTGAGCTCGGTGGCCCGGTCCCGGTCGGCGAACACCACCAGCTCGTCACCGTCGGACCCCACCGGCCAATACCCGTACACCACCTGGGGCACCAGCAGGTCCCGTTCCTTGGCCAGGGCCAGCTGCTGGCGCAGCGTGGCACCCAGCCTGGTCTTGAAGTCCGGGTCGGCCTCGCCCTTGTGGGGGCGGAACTGCCACTGGTTGCGGTACAGGGCGGTCTCGTTGAGGTACCCGGCTATGTCGTCGATGGGCAGGCCCTTGACGATGCGCCGCCCGATGAACGGCGGCTCGAACACCGGGTTGTCGGCGACGACGTCCGGTGACCGGGTAGGCAGCTCGACCTGGGGCACCGTCGGGCGGGGCCGGCGTTCGGGAAGCGTGCGGCCGGTGGTCACCCGGCCGAAGTCGGGGTCTACCTCCCCGGAGCGGCGCAGCTCGGCGAGCCGGTCCATCACCCGCAACCCGGCAAAGGCGTCCTTGCCGTAGAACAGCGGTCCGTCGTACACCTTGCGCAGATCGCCCTCGACGTACATCCTGGTGAGGGCGGCGCCCCCCAACAGCACCGGCACCTTGCCCAGCCCCCGCCGCTCCAGCTCCTCGAGGTTCTCCCGCATGATCAAGGTGCTCTTCACCAACAGACCGCTCATCCCGATGGCGTCGGCCGCCCTGGCGTTGAAGGTCTCGATCATCTCCGAGATCCCCACCTTGATCCCCAGGTTGAACACCTGGTAGCCATTGTTGGTGAGGATGATGTCGACCAGGTTCTTGCCGATGTCGTGCACGTCTCCCTTTACGGTGGCGAGCACGATGGAGCCCCGGCCGTGGTCGACGGCCTTGTCCATGTGCGGCTCGAGATGGGCCACGGCCGCCTTCATGGTCTCGGCGGACTGGAGGACGAAGGGCAGCTGCATCTCGCCGGAGGCGAACAGGTCGCCCACCACCTTCATCCCTTCGAGCAGGGTGTCGTTGATGATGGCCAGCGGGGCCGTTCCCGCCGCAAGCGCCTCGTCGAGATCGGCGGTGAGCCCGTCTCGGTCGCCGTCGACGATGCGCGCGGCGAGCCGCTTGTCCACCGGCCAGCCGGTGCGGTCCTCCTTCTCCACCTTGGCCGAGGTCACGTCGGCGAAGATCGCCAGCAGCCGCTGCAGCGGATCGCCGTCCTCCTGGCGGTCGTACACCACGTCCAGGCACACCTGGCGCTGCTCGTCGGGGATCTTATTGAGCGGCATGATGCGGGCGGCGTGCACGATGGCAGCGTCCAGCCCGGCCTCGACACATTCGTGGAGGAATACCGAGTTGAGAGCGTGTCGGGCGGCCGGCTTGAGGCCGAACGACACGTTGGACACCCCGAGCACGGTGAATACCCCGGGCAGTTCCGCCTTGATGCGACGGATGGCCTCGATGGTGGCGATGCCGTCCCGGCGCAGGTCCTCGCCGCCGGTGGACAGGGGAAAGGTGAGGGCGTCGAAGATCAGGTCGCCCGGCTTCAGCCCGTAGCGGTTGATGGCGAGGTCGTGGATACGGTGGGCGATGCGCAGCTTCCACTCCACGTCGCGGGCCTGGCCCTCCTCGTCGATCAGCATGCAGATGACGGCGGCGCCGTGCTCCTTGGCCAGCCGCAGGACGCGATCGACTCGTGATCCCTCGGCATCGCCGTCCTCGAGGTTGGCCGAGTTGAGCACGCTGCGGCCACCCAGCCGCTCCAGCCCGGCCCGCAGCACCGGGGGCTCGGTGGAGTCGAGCACGATGGGCACCGCCACCTGGGTGGCGAAGCGGGAGGCGAGCTGGTCCATATCGGCCGACCCGTCGCGGCCCACATAGTCGACGCACAGGTCGAGCAGGTGAGCGGACTCCTTCACCTGGTCCTTGGCGATCTGGACGCAGCCGTCCCAGTCCTCGGCCAGCATCGACTTCAAGAATGCCTTGGAGCCGTTGGCGTTGGTGCGCTCGCCGACGATGAGGAACGAGGTGTCCTGCTGGAACGGGGTGAAGCTGTATATGGATGCGGCCCCCGGCTCGTCGATCGGCTCCCGCCGGGCAGGGGACAGGTCGGCGCAGGCGGCGATCACCGCCTCCAGGTGCTCCACGGTGGTGCCACAGCACCCGCCGATCACGTTGACCCCCAGCTCGGTGACGAACGAGGCCAGGTGGGTGGCCAGCTGGTCGGCGGTGAGGTCGTAGTGCATCTTGCCGTCGACCACCGAGGGCAGCCCGGCGTTGGGGATGCAAGAGATAGCGGTGCGGGCGTGGCGGGAAAGGTGGCGCAGCGGCTCGTACATCTCGCTGGGACCGGTGGCGCAGTTGAGCCCGACCACGTCGGGCCCCAGCGGGTCGATGGCGGCCAGGGCGGCGGCGATCTCGGTGCCCGGCAGCATCCTGCCGGTGAGCTCGATGGTCACCTGGGTCTGCAGCGGGACGTCCCGACCCGCCGCCGCCATCGCCCGGCGGCACCCGTTGACCGCCGCCTTCAGCGACAGCAGGTCGAACATGGTCTCGATGATGAACAGGTCGACCCCGCCGTCGAGCAGCCCCTTGGCCTCGATCTCGTAGGCGTCGCGCATCTCGGCGTAGGAGATCTGGCCCAGCGAGGGGAACTTGGTCCCAGGCCCGATGGAGCCGGCCACCCAGCGGGGGCGCGTTGCGGTGGCGAAGCCGTCGGCCACCTTGCGGGCGATGGCGGCCCCGGCGGCGGCGAGTTCATAGGCGCGCCCGGCAATGCCGTACTCGGCGAGTGGGATGGGAAAGGCACCGAAGGTGTTGGTCTCCACGACGTCGACCCCGGCGGCCAGGAAGGAGCGGTGGAACTCCTCGATGACGTCGGGTCGGGTGACATTGAGCAGCTCGTTGCAACCCTCGAAGGCCGGTCCGCCGAAGTCGTCGGGGCCCAGCTCAGCCCGTTGCAGGGTGGTGCCGGTAGCACCGTCGAAGATGACCACCCGGCTGTGCACCGCCTCCAGGTAGCTCATGATGCCTCCCCGCGGGCGCGCAACGGGGTATAGGTGGGGCTACAGGCGGGTTCGCTTGGCACGGACTTCTCCCATCTCGCCTCGGTCGCGCTCTGCGATCGCCGCGAGCGGGAGTCCCGCTTCGGCTCTCATCGGTCAGGCATTGGCACCGTTCTCGTCGGTTGCCGCGGCTTCACAGGGCCTGTCCCTCCGCCGCTCTGGATGAGCGCGTCTTACGGCGCAACGGTACCACAGCGGTGTCCGATTCGGTGACGCTGCCCCGGGCGACGGCTACGTACAGTGGCGGCAGCCATGGCCGTCATCACCACCCTGGCCGACGCCGTCGGCGACCTGGTCCCCGACGGGTCTGCGGTGGCCCTGGAGGGCTTCACCCACCTGATCCCCACCGCCGCTGGGCACGAGATCATCCGGCATGGCAAGCGCGACCTCACCCTGATCCGGATGACCCCCGACGTGGTGTTCGACCAGATGATCGGCATGGGCTGCGCCCGTCGGCTGGTGTTCTCCTGGGGGGGTAACCCCGGTGTTGGGTCGTTGCACCGGCTGCGAGACGCCGTCGAGCACGGATGGCCCCACCCGCTGGAGATCGAGGAGCACAGCCACGCCGGCATGGCCGCCCGCTACGTGGCGGGCGCCTCGGGGCTGCCGTTCGGGGTGCTGCGGGGTTACGCCGGCACCGACCTCGCCGCCCACACAACCGTGGCTGGCATCCGCTGCCCTTTCACCGGCGAGGAGCTGACCGCGGTGCCGGCCCTGCGTCCCGATGTGACCGTCATCCATGCCCAGCAGGCCGATCGACAGGGCAATGTCGGCCTGTGGGGCATCAGCGGGGTGCAGCGGGAAGCAGTGCTGGCCGCCGCCACCGCCATCGTCACCGTCGAGGAGATCGTCGACGACCTGGACCGTCACCACCCCAACCACGTCGTCCTCCCGTCGTGGATAGTCACTGCGGTGGCCCCGGTCCCCGGTGGGGCCCACCCGTCGTACGCCATGGGCTACAGCAGGCGGGACAATGCCTTCTATACGGCATGGGATCGGATCTCGCGGGATCGCCACACGTTCCGTCGTTGGATGGAGGCGTTCGTCATCGGCACCACCAACCACGCCGCCTACCTGGCCGCCATCGCCGACCCCTCCCGGCTGGAGGATGCGCCCGATGGCTGACCCTCCGTCGGGTGATCCCGGCTACACCGCCGACGAGATGATGACGGTCACCGCCGCCCGTCACCTCTACGACGGCCAGGTGTGTTTCGTGGGCATCGGCCTGCCCAGCGAGGCCGCCAACCTGGCCCGGCTGTCGCACGCCCCGGATGTGGTGTTGATATACGAGTCGGGGACGATCGGGACCCGGCCTACCGTGCTACCGCTCTCCATCGGCGACGGTGAGCTGGCCGAGCACGCCGATATGGTGGTCGGGGTGCCGGAGGTCTTCGCCTACTGGCTGCAAGGGGGTCGCATCGACGTTGGCTTTCTATCGGCAGCCCAGATTGACCGCTATGGCAACCTCAACACCACCGTGATCGGCGACTACGACCACCCCACTACCCGGTTGCCTGGCGCCGGCGGTGCCCCCGAGATCGCCTCTGCCGCCGGGGAGGTCATCGTGATGCTCAGGCATTCGCCACGGGCGTTCGTTCCCGCCGTCGACTTCGTCACCTCGGTGGGGTTCGGCCGCCACGGTGAGGGGAGGGGCGGCTCACCCGGCTCCGGGCCGACGGTGGTGATCACCGATCTCGGAACCCTCGCGCCCGACCCGGTCTCCCATCGCCTCACGCTCACCGCCACCCACCCCGGAGTCCCCGTGGAGCGGGTGGTTGCCGAGACCGGCTGGGACCTGGAGGTGGCCGACGACCTGACGACAACCGAGCCGCCCAACCCCGGCGAGCTGGCCACGTTGCGGCAGCTCAAGGCGAGGACCCGGCAGGCCCATGGCACCGAGGGCTGACGGGTGCCCATCCGACGCCAGGTGCATCTCCCCGACTGGCCCATCAACGGCGGTGCCGGACCCGACCTGGACGCCCTGGCGGCGGCGGCGATCGCTGACGGGCGCCGCCTCGTGGTAGGCGCCCTCATCGTGGACGGCGACCACCGGCTGTTCGTGCACCGACGTGGTCCGCGCCGCCGGCTCCTCCCCGGCACCTGGGACATCGTCGGCGGCCACGTCGAACCCGGTGAGGGTCTGCTCGAAGCGCTCGCCCGCGAGGTGAGCGAGGAGACCGGCTGGTGCCTCCGTGGCGAGCCGCGGCTCTTCCACATCGTCGACTGGACGCCGCTCGGCGGCGAGGGCGAACCGTGGCGACGGGAGTTCGACTTCCTGGTGGAGGTGGCCGGTGATCTCGACCGACCCCGCGTGGAGTGGCCGCAGCACATCGAGGTTCGCTGGATCGGAGTCGGCGACCTGGCGCTGCTCGACGAGAACCGGGGCGCCGACGACCACATGATCCGCCACCTTGCCGAGCTGGCGTTGCATTGGGAACGACATCACGGTTGATGCCTGCCAAGGCCGGTCTCGTATACCGGCGGCGCCGCGTCTGCCTGCCCGGATGGCGATGCGCCCTAGCCGGCGTGGGGGAGCGGGGGAAGGGTCTCGGACGGTGACGATGCGGCGCCGGTGCGTCAGCACCTCGGCGATGTCGTCGGCCAGCCGGGGGGTCAGGTCGATGCCGAGGACGGCGCTGGTGATGCGGATCCCGGGTGGGGAGGTGATCCGGCACGGCTCCCCGGGCGCCACCGCCCACCCCGCCCGGGCGAGAGAGGACACAACGGCGGTCTCCTCCTTCACCGGCACCCACACGTTGGTCCCGCTCTTCCCCGAGGCGGCG
>JACDBE010000058.1 GCA_013695075.1 Acidimicrobiia bacterium | reverse complement strand
GAGGTGGGTCACATCGAGACGCCGGCCCTTGTCATTGGGGCGGCCGATGACGTGTCCACTCCTCGTAACGACGCCGAGTGGCTGGCGGCGAGCATCCCTCATGCCCGCCTCGAGATCATCGAGAACGCCGCCCATCTGTCCAGCATGGAACAACCCGAAAGTTTCAACCGGCTGCTGCGCAGCCATCTGCGTCACGGCTCGTAGCCCCACACGTCGCCAGCGACCTCCACCGTGCGTGCCGGTTTGCACCATTGGTCGGAGGGGGAAATGGCATTGCCGTGACCGCGGGACACCCGCGCGCTCTGGAAGTTGCCGCGACACAGGTGGATCGCCGCCACCATTCCGTCGGGCCGGTCCCGGATCGACTCGTTACGAGACGGCGGTAGAGCCGGGTCAGGTCGTCGGGGTCGTCGCCTCGGGCGGCAGTGCGGTCACGCACTTCGGGGTCGCACGGATAGGCCAGATTGGTGTCGTCCAGCTGAAGGTAGGTGCAGCCGCGAGTGGCGAGATCGCTTGTAGGGATCTGGCGCAGGCAAGCGATCGTAAGCAGCGTGGGCCGGCTGGCAATGCCAGAGCCAGCTCAACCGAGCAGGGCGGAGGCGATGATGCCGGGCAGGCGGCGAGGTGAGCCGTCGGTGGCGTGGGCGGTGAGCCGGCGGGCCGTGGTCAGCGCCGTCCTGTTGGTGACGAACCACGGAGGTCGCGGCGCCAGGTTGAGTCCGCCGCCCCGCCACGACCGGTGGGAGAGGAAGAACGGCCCGGTGACCACCACCTTTTCCGGGTGGTCGAACATCAGGGCGTTGTGCACCACCCCGGTGCCGCTCCTGCTGCCGCCGCCGCCGCCAAGGCTCGGCTCCGCCTGGTACCCACCCCAGGGCAAGCGGGGCTGAGCGAAGCCGAACCCCGTCCAGGTGTTGATGGCGACGCAGCCGTAGCGCAGGTCGGTGATGGCCCGCGTGAAGCGGTCGCCCAGCCGGGAGGCGGTTTCTGGGTGGATGAGTACGTTGGCCCCCAGCGAGCCGTCCGGAGAACAGCAGCCTTTCTTGGAGCGAGACCGGGACCGCGGTCACCACGGTCCTGCCTTCCGGACCCGGGCTGATCCAGCCGGGATCGAAGGTGGTGGTGCCCTGCCACAACCGGGCTATCGAGTCGTGCAGGGCGGCAACGGCCGTCAGGGTGGTGTAGGGACCCGACAGCCACTCCTCCGCCGCCGTGGCACCGTCCACGGCGATCCCCTTGGTGGCGGCGGCACCAACCCGGCGGCGTAGTTCGGCGACCAGTGCCAGCCGTCGGGGGCAATCGAGGCGCGCCCATTCGGTCTTACGGGCGACCAGGGTGGCGACGGCATCGTCCAGCTCGTCCGAGGTGGAGAGGCGGGCGGTCGTCACCCGGGCACGATAGGGGCTACACCGGTCTGGTTCGGTGCCGCCAGGTAGGGGTGAAGGGCGTCGGCCAGGCCATCGGGAAGGCGTACCGGCCGGCCCCCCAGGTTGGTTGCTGCCACCACGATCTCCTGCTCGGCGACCACCGCCCCTTGCCGCGCAATGGTCTGCCGCCACCGGCTCGACACCCGCCGCAGCTCGAGGACCTCGGTGGACACCTCCAGCTCGTCGCCCGAGCCGGCCGATGCCAGATAGCGGATGTGCAGCTCGGTGACCATCAGCTGGTATCCAGCGGCAAACAGCTGACCGATCCCCATCCCCACCTCGTCGAGTAGCTCGATGCGGGCCACCTCGAAGTACTGGATGTAGGCAGCATGGTTGACGTGGCGGTACGGGTCCAGCTCATAGAACCGGACCTTGAGTCGGGTGCGGTGGAGCATCACCAGAAGCTACCGCTCCGGCGGCGTAGGGTCGGGCCACCGGCACCTTCTTAGGACCGAAGCGTGCTCCAGGCGACGCTTTTCGGTCCTAAGAATCTGGAGGAGTGGGGGTCAGTCGTCGGGAGCGCCGTCCCGGTCACTGGCTCCATCGTCGTCGACCGAACGCCCTATCACGGCGAAGTCGGCGTCGAGGTTGACCTCCACCTGGCTGCCGTCGTCGAGCCTCACCTCGACGCTGTAGGCGGCACCGTCGTCGCCGATCTCGGTGTCGGTGACCGTGCCCCCGCCGGTGGCCTGGACAGCGGCGGCAACCGCCTGCTCCAGGGCAGAGCCGGTTATCGGGGCGTCGTCGTCGCCGTTGGCGATGGCAACTCCGCCACCGGCGCCGAGTACCACCGCACCGGCGGCGATCCATCTGGTCCAGCTCATGTCGTTCCTTTCGGTGTGCCCGCCTGCGGCAAGCGGCGGGGACCTTGTTTGGATCAACCATGCCCGATGGCGGCTGACGAGAGCCTGAAACGACCCGGCGGCGCGCCCTTCAGCCGGCGGAGGCGGGGAGGCGAACTTCGAAGCGGGCGCCCCCAGAAGGGGACTCACCAACGGCCACCGTTCCCCCATGCTCGGCCACCACCTCGGCAACGATGGCGAGACCCAGTCCGGCCCCACCGTGCCAGCGCGTCCGCGCTTCGTCGAGGCGGACGAACCGGTCGAAGATCCGCTCCCGATCGGCCGGAGCGATCCCGGTGCCGTCGTCTTCGACCACCAGCGTGACCAACCCGTCGACCTGCGCCAACTCGAAGCCGATACGGGATCGTCCGTGGCGGGCGGCGTTGCCGGCGAGGTTGGCCACCATGCGCTCGAGCATGAAACCGTCGCCGTCGACCTGACCGGCGGAGACCCCTGCGGTGTCGACCCGGAGCTGCGAGGTCGCCCGGATCCGTCTCGCCTCCTCGATGACGAGGTCGTCGAGGTCGACAGGCCGGTGCGGTGACGGCGAACTCCCCTCGTCCGCCCTGGCCAGGATCAGTAGGTCGTCGAGCAGGTGCTGGAGCCGCAGACTTTCGGCGAGCACCGCCGCCGATAGCGCCGGGACAGCGACCCGTCCCGGATGGGCCGCCGCCACCTCGGCCTGCTGGCGGATGGCTGCCACCGGCGAACGCAGCTCGTGCGAGGCGTCGGAGACGAAGCGATGCTGCCGGAGCTGTGCCGACTCCAATCGGTCGAGCATCCGGTTCATCGTATGCGCCAGGCGGGAGATCTCATCGCCATGACCCGGTTCGGGTACCCGGCGGCGCAGCTCGGCCGGGGAGATCGCATCGACCTGACGGCGCATCGCCTCCACCGGAGCGAGCGCTCGACCCACCACCCACCATGTGGTCACCGCCACCACCGCCAGCAGCAACGGTGCTCCCACCGCCAGCAGCCGGGCCAGTGCCGCCGCCGACTCCGCCACGTCCTCCAGTCCGCCGCCTACCAGTACCCGCCACGGTCCGGTGGCGGACCCGGCGGTCTCGACGACCACCAGGAATCGAGCATCGTCGTCGTCGAGACCGACCCGCACCACCGCCGATCTCCCGGCCGCCAGGTCGGCCACCAGGGCTCGGCCGGCGACGTTGCCGCTCGATGCCACCACCTGCCCGGCGTCGTCCACCACCTGGATGAACTGCTCCTCCGGGTCGGAGACCGAGAACCGTGGCTCTCCCTCCATGGCTTCCAGCGCGGCCACCACCTCCCTTGCCCGCAACCGGGCGGCGTCCTCGACGGCGCTGGTGAGCGAGCGGGACAGCAGCGCCACCAGGGCCACCGAGGCCACCGCCAGGGCGATGCCGACTACGGCCACGGCACCGGCGGTGGTGCGCCCCCGGACGGTGCCCCGGCGCAGAATCCCTTGCCCCGGGGTGGGAGGGTCAACCACCGTCACCGGCCAGCCGGTAACCGGCACCCCGCACCGTGTCGATCGAGGCGCGTCCGAAGGGCCGGTCCACCTTGTTGCGCAGCCTCCCCACGTATACCTCGACGATGTTGGGATCCCCCTCGAAGTCATAGTCCCATACGTGGTCGAGGATCTGCCGCTTCGACACCACTCGGTCGCGGTTGCGCAGCAGGAACTCCAGCACCGACCGCTCCCGGGCGGTGACCCCGATCTCGGTGCCCCCCCGCCACACCCGACGGGTCGCCGGGTCGAGCACCAGATCACCGGCCTCCAGGACCGCCGGCCGCTCGGCGCCACCCCGCCGCACCAGGGCCCGCAACCTGGCGAGCAGCACCGCATAGGAGAAGGGCTTGGTCAGGTAGTCATCAGCACCGGTGTCGAGCGCCTCAACCTGGTCCCACTCCCCGTTCTTGGCGGTGAGCATCAGGACAGGCGTCCACACCTCCCGCTCCCGCAGCGTCCGGCACAGCAGGAACCCATTGACTCCGGGGAGCATGATGTCGAGCACGATGACGTCGTAAGGGAACTCGGTGGCCATCCACAGCCCGTCCGTGCCGTTGTCGGCCACGTCCACGGCGTATCCCACCGCCTCCAGCCCGGCGCGCAGCCCTGCCGCCAGGGCCCCCTCGTCCTCCACCACCAGCACCCGCATGCGTAGCTCCGCTCGTCGCCGGCATCATCTCCCGGTGTGGCTGAAGTCTGCCTGAACGGGCACCCCCAGCCGCCGCCCGGGAGTTACGACTGGGCGCCGGGAAAGCCGAGGCGGCGCCACCCCTCGTACACGACTACGGCGACGGCATTGGCCAGGTTGAGGCTGCGGCCCTGGGGGGCGATCGGGATGCGCACCGTGGCGGTCACTGCCGGATGGGTCAACACCTCGGCGGGGAGCCCCACCGACTCCTTCCCGAACAGCAGGGCATCGCCGTATGTGAAGCTGACGGTGTCGTAGCGCAGGTCACCTCGCCCGGTGAAGGCGAACAGCCGCGGTGCGGCGACGGCGACCAACATCTCTTCGAACCCGGAGTGTTCGCTGACCGTGGCCCGCTCCCGGTAGTCGAGGCCGGCGCGGCGCACTCGGGCGTCGTCGAGGGTGAATCCCAGGGGATGGACCAGGTGGAGCCGGCACCCGGTGTTCACCGCTAGCCGCATCAGGTTGCCGGTGTTGGGGGCGATCTCCGGCTGGTGGAGGACCAGATCGAACAGGTGCCCAGTCAGCGGGTGACCGGTCAGCGGGGGACCGCCATGCTGGCCAGCGCCGCGGTGTCGACCCCGGCGGGCAGGGTCCCGTACAGGTGCCCGCCGTCCCCGACGACCCTGGTGACGATGAAGGCCTCGGCCACCGCGGCAGAGGCGTGGCGAACCAACAGCGACGCCGCCAGCACCGTCGCCATCGATCCCACCAGGCGACGAGCGCCTCCCTCCACCGAGCCGGCACCGACGCCGCGGGTGCCGGACAGCGCGCCAGACAAATGACCAGCGAGGGCGTCGGTGGCGGCGTCGAGCGCCCGGTCGGCTCCGGCGGTGGTGGCCACCTCGGCGAGGAAGGCCTCCCCGGTTGCCGGCTGGGTGTGCAGCGCCCGCACCACGTCGAGGGCGATGACGTTGCCCGAACCCTCCCAGATCGCGTTGAGCGGAGACTCCCGCAGCAGCCGGGGCATGATCGACTCCTCCACATAGCCGTTGCCCCCCAGGCACTCCAGCGCCTCGTGAACCACCCCGGTGCACCGCTTCGTCACCCAGTACTTGGCCAGCGGGATGAGGATGCGGCGCAGCTTCGCCTGGTGCTCGTCACCTCCGGCGTCGTCGAAGGCTGCCGCAGTGCGCATCATCAGCACCTGGGCCGCCTCGGTCTCGATCTCCAGGTCGGCGATGACGTTGCGCATCAGCGGCTTGCCGATGAGCACCGAGCCGAAAGCGCGACGGTGGGCGGTGTGGTGGGCCGCCTGCGACACCGCCTGGCGCATCAGCGCCGCCGACCCGGTGACGCAGTCCAGCCTGGTGGCGTTGACCATCTCCAGGATCACCGCCAGGCCCCGACCCTCCTCCCCCAACAGCCGAGCCCACGCCCCATCGAACTCGATCTCGGCGGAGGCGTTGGACCGGTTGCCCAGCTTGTCCTTGAGCCGTTGGATGGTGATGGCGTTGCGCTCCCCGTCGGGGGTCCAGCGCGGCATGAGGAAGCACGACAGCCCGGCCGGCGCCTGGGCCAGCACCAAGAAGGCGTCGTTCATCGGGGCCGAGGTGAACCACTTGTGCCCGGTGAGGAGGTACTCCCCGCCCGGCCCGCCGCCGGCCACCGCCTCGGCGCGCGAGCTGTTGGCGCGCACGTCGGAACCGCCCTGCTTCTCGGTCATCCCCATCCCTACCAGCACCCCGGACTTCTTGGCGGCCGGCAGGAACCCGGCGTCGTAATCACGCGACAGGATGCGCGGCTCCCACTCGATGGCGACCTCGGGCTGGGTCCGCAGCGCCGGCATCGCCGCCGTGGTCATCGAGATCGGGCACCAGTGCCCCGCCTCGATCTGCGATGACAAAAAGGTCAGCGACGCCCGCTCCACGAAGCCGTGGGCTCCGCCCTCCCACGGGAGCGAGTGGAGCCCGTTGGAGACTGCGAGGTCGAGCAGCCGATGCCAGGCGGGGTGGAAGTCGACCCGGTCGACTCGGTTGCCGTACCGGTCATGGGTGTGCAGCACCGGCAAGTTGCGGTTGGCCTGGAACCCCCAGTCGATCACCTCGGCCGAGCCCATCACCCGGCCGAACTCGCTGAGGCGGCCATGATCGGTACCGAGGGCGTACGCCTCGACCAGACCGGGTAGCAGCGGGTCGGCGGCATACAGGTCGTAGTCGACCAGCGGTGGCGGCTGGTTCTCTACGACATGGGTGGGTGACATCCCACGAGCCTACGCCGTCACCGGGGGGTGGTCGCGATCCACTCCCCCAAGTCGGCAAACCTTGAGGATTTCACCCCGCATAGCGTGGCGAAATGCTCAAAGTTTGTAC
>JACDBE010000373.1 GCA_013695075.1 Acidimicrobiia bacterium | reverse complement strand
GCGGCGGGGACACCCAGCAGGTCGACCAGCCAGTCGAGGACCACGGTCTCGATCTCGGTGCAGGCGGGGCCGGTGGCCCACAGCATTCCCTGTTGGCCGAGCCCGGTGGACACCAGGTCGCCGAGGATCCCCGGTCCGGATCCGTTGGCGGGGAAGTAGCCGAACCATCCGGGGGACTGCCAATGAACCACCCCGGGCATGACGATCCCGTCGAGGTCCGCCAGGATCGCCTCGAACGGTTCGGGGTTCTCGGGAGCTGTGGCGGGGAGCATTGCCCGGATGTCGCCGGGAGCCACGTCGGGAATAATGCGCCGCTGCTCGACCCCGGCCAGGTAGTCGGCCAGCCAGTCGATGACGGCGTGGCCGTTGCGGCGGAAGTCCTCGGGGCTCATGTGGTAGCTGCGGGCCGCCATCGGAAGCACCTTATCCTCCGCTCCTTTGCGAGGAGCCGACGCATCGTCATAGGGCGAAGGCGTCTGGTTCGTCCAAGTGTTGACGAAGCCCGACGCAACCGCTCGGCCCGATGGATCCGTACAGTGGTAGTCAGGGGGAACCAAGTGACACGCCACACCACGGAGCTCGCCCGCCGGGCGTTGGCCCTGATCGACGCCCTGGACGGCGAGCAGCGCCAGGGTTTGAGCGACGCCAGGAGTGGACCTACCTGCCGGGCGACCGGCGTGGGGTGTCATTGGAGAACCTGGACGCCGCCCAGCGACAGCTCGTGGACGACCTCGTCGTCGCCAGCTACAGCGAAGTCAGCGGGGCTCTGGCCTTGGGCGCCATCGACTTCGAGCGGGTCCGCCGCCAGCTCGTGACCGGCAAGGACGAGATCGGAGGCGACCGGTACTGGGTGCCTGTCGTGGACGATCCATCCGGGGACGAGCCAGCGCAAGTCCTGGCGAACCGCATCCGCGAGCTTCTCGCCGACGAGGGTGACCTCAGGGAGAAGCAGATGTTCGGCGGCCTCGTGGTCCTCATCGGCGGACGAATCTCCGTATCGGCCAACCGCAATGGCTCGCTCCTGGTCCGTGTGCTGTCGGACGAGGTCGAGAAGTTCCTGAAGCGCGAGCACGTCAGCCCCATGCTCATGTCCGGCCGCGAGATGCGCGGCTGCCTGGAGGTCGCCGACGAGGGGGTGACGACGAATCGCCAGCTTCGGTCCTGGGCACGCGAGGTGTCGAGTTCGCCAGGTCGTTGCCGCCCAAGTAACCCGGTTCCCACGTGGCGCGTCTTCGTGGGCTGTGACGGAATTACGGCGCTCCCCGGCGGGATCACCGCGAAAGCCGTGGCGGCGGCCGACGTCGCCCACGATACGCACCGGGTCGACGGCGGTGGTGGCGGTGGTGCCCACCGTCGAGCAGACGAGGGCGGGGTCAGCCCGGCGGCGATATCCGCATCCATGGCCGCCTCCAGCAGCTCGATTCTTAGGACTGAAACGCGCTCCTGTGGCGCGTTTCGGTCCCAAGTATCCTGCGGGTTAGGTTGGCGTCCGATGGCTGTTGCGCCCGCGATGCTCACCGCCCGGCGACTCAATCGGGCCGTGCTGGCCCGCCAGCTGCTGCTGGAGCGGGCCCGGATGCCGCTGCCGCGGGCCGTAGAACAGATGGCCGGTATCCAGAACCAATACGCCCCCAACGCCTACCTCCGCCTGTGGTCGTGCCTCGACGGATTCTCCCGCCACGACCTGACCCGAGCGCTGGAGAAGCGCACGGTGGTGCAGGCGACACTGATGCGGGCCACCATCCACATCGTCTCGGCGCGTGACTTCTGGCCGTTGGCAGCCGCCATCCGGACGGGGCAACGGGACTGGTGGCTGCGGGTCACAAGGCCAAGGCCCGAGGAGCGTGATCTGGTCGCCGCCGCCGAGGAGATACGGACCCTGCTGGCGGACGGCCCCCTCCGTCACGACGAGCTGACCGCAATTGCCGGAAAGCGGTGGAGGATGCTGGCCAACCCGTGGCTGGAACTGGTTCGGGTACCGCCGTCGGGCACCTGGGAGCAGCGTCGCGCCCACCTGTACCAGACGGCGGAGCGCTGGTTGGGGCCGGACACGGCGTCTCCCGCCGACGCCGTCGAACACCTGGTCCGCCGCTACCTCACCGGTTTCGGACCCGCCTCCCGGGCCAGCATCGCCGGTTGGGCCGGTCTGCGCGTCGGCGACATCGCTGCGGTCGTCGACCGGCTCGGACTGCGGCGGTTCGTCGACGAGGAGGGCAGGGAGCTGGTCGACCTGCCCCGGGCGCCGCTCCCCGATGCTGACACCCCGGTCCCTGCCCGGTTCCTTCCCACCTGGGATGCCGCCCTGCTGGTACACGCCCGCGGCGCCGGCATCCTCCCCGAACGGTTCCGGCCCCTGGTGTTCAACACCAAGACACCGCACTCGGTGCCAACGTTCCTGGTGGACGGTGCCGTAGCCGGCTCGTGGCGGTACCACGAGGGGCGGGTCGAGCTGACGCCGTTCGAACCGCTCCCAGCTGCGGTCCTGGACGACGTGGAGGCCGAAGCGGAGCGCCTGGCCGACTTCCACTCCTGAGCGGAGCCGACGGCCGCCCCCAAAGGACGACCGGTTTGCCGGTCGGGCGGTAACGTCACCGGCGCCCGACGGGCTGACGGCGACGGTGGCCACCGGGTCGCCACCCCCAACAGGCGGCCCGGCGAACGGGAGGTGACCGGTGGACGATCTGAGCGGTCGGGTGGCGATCGTCACCGGGGGAGCCAGCGGCATCGGGCGGGCCCTGGTGGAGCGCTTCGCCGCCGAGGGGATGACCGTGGTGGCCGCCGACATCGACGGTGCCGCAGTGAATGGGGTAGCGGCCGCGGTAGGTGCCATCGGCCGCCTGCTGGACGTCACCGACGGGCCTGCCACCGCCCGTTTGGTGGAGGAGGTCGAGACCTCCGTCGGTCCCATCGAACTGATGTGCATGAACGCCGGCATCGCCTCCGCCGGCGGCGTCGAGCTGCCGGACGCAGAGTGGCGGCGCATCTGGGACGTCAACGTGATGTCCCATGTCCATGCGGTGCGCGCCGTGCTGCCCCCGATGCTGGGCCGGGGACGTGGCCACCTCCTCCACACCGCATCGGCGGCCGGGCTGCTCACGAGCATCGGCGCTGCCGCCTACTCGGTGACCAAACACGGCGTGGTGGCGCTGGCCGAGTGGCTGGCGGTGACGTACGGCGACGCCGGCATCACCGTGTCGTGTCTGTGCCCTCAGTTCGTGGCCACCCCGATGCTCGAAGTGTTCGACGCCGACAGCGAGATGCGCGCTGGGTCGACGGCTTGACGGTGACACCCGATCAGGTTGCCGCCGCCGTTGTCGACGGGTTGCTCGCCAACCGCTTTCTCATCCTGCCCCACCCCGAGGTGGGGACCTACCACGCCGCCATGGCCGCCGACCCGGAGCGCTGGCTGGCGCAGATGCGCACCCTGCAGAGCAGGCTGGGCTACCAGCCACCGGCATTGAGCTAGAGCCGCGGAGCTAGCGGCACGGAGCTACCCCGCCATCACCTCCCTTCCGCCCAGGACCGGCCCTGGCGCATCGTCGGCGGCGTCAGCGCGTCCCTGGGTGACCGCCATCAGGTAACCGGTGGCCCGCTCAGTGAACTGGTACCGCCGCACCAACGTCTGGAAGTCGGCCCCGTGGTCGGGAACGGCTAGATGGGCAAGCTCGTGGATGAGCACGGCGTCGAGCACCCACGGTGGCATCGCCGCCAGGCGATTGGAGATGCGGATGGTGTCCGCCGAAGGGGTGCATGACCCCCACCGGCTGAGTTGGCGGGTGGACCATTCGATGGCGCGTGGCGTCGGTAGCCCGTAGCGCCGGGCCAGCCGGCGGGACCGGGTGGTGAGGTCGATGCGGCCCGCCGTTGCCTTCGCGGTTACCTTGGCGACCAGGTCGGCGACCATGCGCTGCTCGGCGTTGGGGGCCAACCCGGCGGGAACCAGCACCCGCACCGTCCCGTCGACGATGCTGGCCTGCAATGTCCGCTTGCGCCGCTGGCTGCGGATGATCTGTACCGGTAGGGGGTTCATGCCGGCATCGTAAGGGGTGGGTGTGACACGAATCGGTAACGTCTCGGTCAGACAGGGCGCAGCACCCGCGCCACCTCGAAGCGCACCTGGAAGTCGGGGTCCTCCTGCAGATTGGCGATGGCCTCCCGGCTCGGTCCCAACCCCAGCTCGTCGATGGCTCGTACCGCCTTCCACCGGACCCAGGCGTCCTTGGCTGACAGCGCCCGCTCGAACAGCGGGCGTAGCCCGTCGTCGCCGGTGCCGGCGGCGGCGTCGATGGCGGTGCGCCGTACCACCGCCGAGCGATCACGCCACCCCGCCGCCACCGCTGCCCGGCGCACCGCGGCTTCGGCGGACTCGGCGAGCACGGCCACGGCCACCCGTCGCACGCCGGCAGCGGGGTCCGCCACTGCCTCCCACAACCGGGCGCGGTGCTCGGGTCGGTCGGGGTCGAGCAGGTGTAGCTCTGCCGGCGAGGCGGTGTTGGATCGGCCACCCTCGCCGATCATCTCGTCCCTGGTCATGGCCGCCGTCAGCCGATCGGCGGCGGGGAACAGCGCGGTGACGGCCGCCAGGATCGAGGCGAGGCGGTGCTCCCATGGGGCGCCTGGCGCCAACCCGATGGTGACGAAGTCGCCGGCCACCATGACATCTGCGATGTCTTCGTCGTCGAACAGGGCGACGACCCGAGGGTCCGGAGGCGGTTGGGGATCGTCCCTGCGGTACCACACCCCGGGGGAGGGCTCACCACCGGTGACGAACCTGACCTTGCGGGGGTGGGGCGTCGGTTCGGGCAGCACCGGTCCGGCGAAGACCCGCTCGAACACCGAGGATGTTGGAGGCCCGACCCCGGCACCGGACACCTCCAGCCTGTAGCGGCCGTCGTCGACGCCATGGGTCATTCGTAGACCCCCGCCCAGGTCATGCTCCCACCAACCAGTGGGCACATGGGGCGCCACCAGCCGGTCGAGGCAGACGGCGTCCTCGCTCCTCCACGGCTGGGTGGAGAAGAACCGCTTCAGCAGCGTCTTGAACGTCCCCAGGTCCTCGAAGGGGAGATGGACCGCCACCTCGGTGGTGAGATGTCCCGAGGCGACCGCCACCAAACCGAAAGCGGCGACGGCCGCCCGGGAGGTGTCAAGGTCGGGGTTCGGCTGCGAACTCACCGGTCCCGATGCTATCCGGCGGCTACCTCAACCCCGGCGTGCCGATCCGGAGAAGGCGGACGTTGAGCCGCGCTCCTGCTGGGTGAGGATGGCAGCGAGGGCGCTGAGCAGGATGATGGTGCCCAGCGTGACTCCGACGTAGCCCTCCTCACCCACCGACGCCTCACCGGTGTGCAGACCCATCCGCACCCGCAGCCTGGTGTCGCCGGGCCAGGGATGGTCGAACAGCCGGCGCTGGGCGGCAACGGCGCGGCCACCGCCGACCGGGCTCGGGGGAAGGCGTAGAAGACGGAGTCACCCTGGGTGTCGATCTCTCACCACCATGCTCGTCGAACGTGGAGCGGAGCAGGTCACGGTGATCGGCGAGCACGGCTGGGGACCGGTCTCCGAGTTCCCTCAGCAGCTCGGTGCGGCCGGCGATGTCGGTGAACAGGAAGGTGACCGTGCCGCTGGGAAGGTTCGGCATGATGGTCACCGTACAGCGGGCGGTTTCGGGCTGGGCTTACTGGGTGGCTTCGACCGCAATGCTGCGTAGCAGGTCGGCCAGCGCCGGCTCGCCGGCGACGTCGATCGCCTCCCCGGGCGCCCGTCCCCACAGCCACAGATCCAGCTTGCCGGGTGTGCCCGAGATGACGGCGTCGGGCTGGGGGACCTCGTCGACGACCACCGCCACATCCATGTCGTAGTCGCTGCCACTGTTAGGCGAGGACCCGGTCATCCGTCCCACCAGCAGATCCCACCGCTGCTGGCCGGCGTCGATGCCGATGGTCCGCCCCGAGTCGGTGAACGTGGCCCAGGGGGGGACGGCACCGATCATGATGCTGAGGATCTCGTCAATGCCGTCGACGGCGAGCCGGGAGGCGACCACCGGGTCGATGCCGGCGGCGAGCTCGGTGTCGGCGCGGTGGATGAGCGCTTCATGAGCCTGGCGTCGCATCACGAACCCGGCGTTCTGCTCCTCGGACCAGGTGTAGCACGGAAGGTCCGGTTCGGTGTCCGACAGGATGGCCACCAGGGACGACTTGGCGGCGTCGAGCCCGTCGAGGAGCGACCCGTCGTCGGGCCGGCTGGGCTCCTGGTAGTCCTTGGGCGACATCAGCCGCTCGGCGACGATCGTCGCCCAGAACTTCTGCACCCTGGTGAGGTGCCACACCAGGTCGGCCACGCTCCACCCAGGCGCCGACGGCACCGGGTCGGTCATGGCGATGGTGCGGGCGGCGGCGATGAGCTTGTCGGTCTCAGCGTTCACGGCACCGGTGTACTCGGCGGGCGGGAGTCGCATGCGTCAGCCGAGCTCCTGGAAGATGGTCAGCTGCAAGCCCGCCGGTCCTTCGAGGCGCGAGTTCAGCGAATGCCACGGGGTCTGCGTGGGGGGAGCGACCAGCTCGGCGCCGGCGGCAACCAGCCGGTCGGTGGCCGCCGCAGAGTCGGCCACTTCGAAGGCGAGGCGGATGTCTCCGGCGACCGGACGACCGACCTCGACCTCGTCGATCATCGCTTTCTGGGCGGCGTTGACGATCTCAAGCGTCGCTCGACCGGCATCGAGGATGACCACCCGAGCCCCGCTCCCTCCGGCGATGGCGGTCTCTTCTCGCAGACCGAGGACGTCGCGGTAGAAGCGGACCGCCTCGTCGTAGTCGCCGGCTTCGACCACGAGGCGCATCTGGACGACGGCGCCGCCGTCGCTGGGTCCGAGATCCATACGAGCCACTCTACGGAGCCAACCGCCGGGGGGCCTACTGCGCCGAGGCCGGCTGGCAGTCGCTCCTGGCGACGCAGGTGTGCTCGGTGCCGATCATCCGTTGCACCAGGTCGGCGTATACCCGCCTGCCCTCGATGGTGAGGTGGACCCCGTCGCCGACGAACAACCCCGGCTGGTCGTCCGAGAGACCATGCCAGTCGACGATCTCCAGCCGGGGCCAGCGCTGCCTGGCGTCGAGCAGGGTTGCATTCACCTGTTCCTCCCACCGCCGGGGCACCCTGACTGTCACCGCCAGCACCCGCTGCTCCGGCTCGGTACCGGCCATCAGGGTGTCGAATAGCTCGGCATCGACGGGGCCGTTGGTGCCCAGATGGACCACCACGATGTCTCCGAGAGTCCCGTCGTCCGCCATGCGGGCGATCACCGCCGCCCCGTCGCCGAAGGAGCGCGAGACGACGGCATCGACCGTGGCGGCATCGCCGAGGGTGGTCAGCAGATCGGCGGCGGCGCCGAGCATCACCGAGTCACCTATGGCGGTGATGGTGGCCGGCGGCGGCGCTGGCACCGGCCGGGAAGGTTCGGCGCCCATGGTGGCGGCGGCCCCGCCCAGATCGACCCGCTGGGTGCCGGCGGCAGCCAGCGGGAGGTTGGCCGGGGCGGCGACCACGCCGGGCCGATGGTCGGCGGCGTCATCGGGAAGCCGGCGCACCAGCGGTTGGGGAGTCGCGGGGACGGTGGCCGTGGTGGCGTCGATGGCGATCGCATCCGGTGGGCCGGCGATGGCGGAGGCACCGGCGTCGATGGTCGGCGGGGCCAGCACCAGGGCGGCCACGAAGGCGGTGGCCACCGCCAGACCACCCACTCCGGCCAACGCCCGGGCGGGACGGGGGCGGGGACGGAGCATCCCCCGCATCCAACCGGCCAGCCCCCTGTCGATGATGGGTCGCTCCACCAGGCGGTAGGAGACGGCCGCGATGGCAACGGTGATCGCCACCCTCAACACGTCGAGCCGCCACCCGGTGAGGGAGACGTCCAGTTGGGGTCGGGTGACCATCAGCACCGGCCAGTGCCACAGGTAGATGCCGTACGAGCGCTGCCCGATCCAACGTAGGACCGGTGTGCTCAGCAGGCGGGCGGCCGTGGTCGGTGCCGCCGCCCCCACCACCAGCGCCGCAGACGCCAGCGACACCACCAGGAAACCGCCGCGGTACATCGCCATCTCGTACTCGCTGCCCAGCGCCATCCACGCCGCCAGCCCGGCCAGCCCACCCCAGGCGGCGACCTCAGCCAGGAAACGGCCCCTGCCGGCGAGGGGCCGTACCAGCCGCACCGGATCGGTGACGAAGGCCAGCCCGGCGCCGATGAGCAGCCCCACCGCCCGGGTGTCGGTGCCGAAGTAGACCCGTGATGGGTCGGTCAAGGGGTCGTACAGGGCGGCCATCAACACGACCGAACCCAGCGCCCCCAACCACACCAGGCTGAGCATCCGTCTCCGCAGCAGCGCCCAGCCGCCGGCGACCACCAACGGCCACAGCACGTAGAACTGCTCCTCCACCGCCAGCGACCACAGGTGGCGCAGCAGCGGGGGACGGGCCATCGACTCGAAGTAGGAGGCATTGTCGTAAATCAGCGCCCAGTTGGTGACGTACCCGAAGGCGGCGGCCACGTCGCCGCGCATGGCGCGCAGCTCGTCGGGCATTGCCACCGCGGTGTAGGTCACCACCCCCACCAGCAGCAGCACGAGGGCTGGGAGCAGCCGGCGGGCCCGCCGCACCCAGAAGCGGCGCACGTCGAACCGGCCCCGGCTGCGGATGTCGGCCACCAGCAGCGAGGTGATGAGTAAGCCGCTGACCACGAAGAAAACGTCGACGCCGAGGAACCCCGCAGGCAGCCAGCTCACCTCCAGGTGGTACAGAACCACGGCGATGACCGCCAGGGCTCGCACCCCGTCGATTCCCGCCATCAGCGGCAGGGTTCGCCCGGGGAGGATGGTGCCGTCGCGGTGCATCACCCCATTCTCGCTCGATGCGCGAAAACTTGCACTACAGAAGCCAGTGGCTTGGCGGCAGCTACCCGGCTGGCGTTGACGAGGAGCCCATCAGCCGCTGAATCGTGGTCTGATCAGTCGTGTTCGATCTCGCCGAGGATGCGCCAGTGCCCGGCCTCGTCCGCCAGCACGTAGGTGACGTCGACGGTGCGCAGCACCGCGCCCGACTCGGCGCGGACCGCCCAGCGCACCACCGCCAGGGCGGCCCGCTCCGCCGGGTACTCAAAGACCAGGTCGTCGATGGTCCACACGTGCTCGTCGGCGCTGCGCTCGGCGGCGGCGATGCGCTGGTAGTAGCGCTCCAATGCCTCGGTGCCGTCGTGGCGGACGATCTCGGCTCCCCGCAACGCAAAGCTTCCCTGGCCGTGGGCGTCTACCAGGGCGGCGACGTCGCCCGCCGACCGGTGGGCGGCGTAGGCGTCGAAGAAGCGCACCACCGGCTCCTCGGCCGGCGGCGGCGCCTCGCCGACGCCAATCTCGCCGGGTGGAGGCCACACCAGCTCGAAGCGCTCCAAAACCACCAGGGTGTCGTTGTCGATGGTGTGACCGCTCTGCGCGAAGAAGTCGATGTGGGCCTGCCTCCAGAACGCCAGGCTGCGGTCGCCCTCGCCTTCATCCCAGGCGTAGCCGTCGTCGACGTCACCGAAAGCGACGATGTCCACCTCGGTGGTCCGGATGATGCACACCGGTGCCCCGGAGCCGTCGAGGACAACGCTGTAACCCCCGACCACCGGGATCTCGTTGTCCGCCAGGGCATCCTCGTACAGGCAGGTGGTGGCCCGTTTCGGTCCGTGCAGCACCAGGTAGGCCAGCTCGTCGGCCAGGTCCGGGGAGTTCTCGTCGCCAAACGCCCAAGCATCGAAGTCGGCGATCACCCCGGTGGTGGCGGCGAACCGCTCCCAGAAGGCCTCGACCGGATCGATACGCATCGGGGCATCCTACGGAGCTGCGCGAGGCGCAGCTCCGGCGGTTGGGGCTGGGGCCCCCAACC